>JAIDHZ010000365.1 GCA_029052995.1 Lachnospiraceae bacterium
ACTAGAAGAAATCATAAAAGCTTCAGGTGCAGATGCCATTTTATATGATAATGCAGAGAAGATGGATTTGATGCCGGTGAAGCATCATTTGATTCAAAATGGAATCAAAGTCAATGCATTTGAAAGCTCTATTGACTTTGATACATTTAAATTAGACGATAAGGGACTGATTCCCTGTGTAGTACAGGATTATAAAACCTCAGAAGTTCTTATGATGGCATATATGAATAAGGAATCTTATTACAAGACCTTAGAGACAGGAAGAATGACCTATTATTCGAGAAGCAGGCAGAAGCTTTGGATGAAGGGGGAGGAAAGCGGACACTTCCAGTTTGTAAAAGAGCTTATTATTGACTGTGACAAGGATACAATCCTTGCAAAAGTTTCTCAGATTGGTGTTGCCTGCCACACGGGAAATCCTACATGCTTCTTCACACCGCTTGCAAAGAAGGAGTATGATGACACAAACCCGCTTACTGTATTTAATCAGGTGTATGAGACAATTGCAGACCGCAAGGTACATCCGAAGGAGGGGTCTTATACCAATTACCTGTTTGACAAAGGAATTGATAAAATATTGAAAAAAGTCGGCGAGGAGTGTACGGAGATTGTGATTGCAGCTAAGAATCCTGACGCAGAGGAGATAAAATACGAAATTTCCGATTTTCTCTATCACTGTATGGTTTTGATGGTAGAACGCGGTGTTACGTGGGATGATATAATAAAGGAATTGGATAACCGGCATTGAGCATTGTTGTAATTTATTCTCATAGAAGAATTTTGGAAATCGCAAATTAACATGTGAATTTGTTGGCAAAGAGATGTAGATATGGTATTCTTACTATGGCAGAGATAGTCCTATGGCAAAGAGGCAGTGGGGAACATAATAAATAAAAATTTGGAGGTATCGTTATGGTATTATTAAGTGAATTTGTAAGTTATTTAATTAAGTTTTTAGCATTTATGGTGATTACAGTAGTTGCGGTAATCTGTGGTGCAAAGTATAAGAAAAATAAGCTGGCAAATGCGGCTGCAGAAAACAAAGGTTCCGAAGTGGATTCCACCTCTGCAGAATAGTCATTTAAAAGTACAGTGACGATTGTATAATTTGCAATGAAGGTCAGCGTTTTACAATTGTCTGCAAAATGAAAGTATAAGAGAGGACAAGATTGTGAAAAAATACGGATTAAATGAACTGAGAAAAATGTATCTGGAATTTTTTGAGAGCAAGGATCATTTGAAAATGAACAGCTTCTCACTGGTTCCCCATAATGATAATTCGTTATTATTAATCAATGCAGGTATGGCACCCTTAAAGCCTTATTTTACAGGACAGGAGATTCCGCCGAAGAAACGGGTTACCACCTGCCAGAAGTGTATCCGTACCGGTGATATTGAGAATGTGGGAAAGACTGCCCGCCATGGTACTTTTTTTGAGATGCTGGGCAATTTCTCCTTTGGGGATTATTTTAAGAAGGAAGCCATTGCATGGTCATGGGAATTTTTGACTGAGATATTGGAGATGGATCCGGACAGGCTTTATCCTTCTGTTTATGAGGAGGATGATGAGGCATTTGATATTTGGAATAAGGATATCGGAATTGCCAAGGAGCGAATTTACCGCTTTGGCAAGGAAGATAATTTTTGGGAGCATGGCTCCGGTCCCTGCGGTCCATGTTCCGAGATTTATTATGACCGTGGAGAAAAATACGGCTGTGGTAAGCCTGACTGTACAGTAGGATGTGACTGTGACAGGTATATGGAAATCTGGAACAATGTATTTACCCAGTTTGACAATGACGGAAAGGGAAATTATACTGAACTGGAGAGCAAAAATATTGATACAGGCATGGGATTGGAACGTCTGGCATCTGTTGTACAGGATGTGGATTCCATTTTTGATGTGGATACCATCTGTGCTCTTCGAAACAAGGTATGCGAGTTTGCAGGAACGGAATATAAAAAGGACGAGAAGCAGGATGTGTCCATTCGTTTGATTACAGACCATATCCGTTCAGCAGCCTTTATGATTTCAGACGGCATTACGCCTTCCAATGAGGGACGGGGCTATGTGCTCCGCCGTTTAATTCGCCGTGCGGCAAGACACGGCAGACTGCTCGGTATTGATGGTGTATTTTTGGCAAAGCTGTCTGAAACGGTGATTGAGGGTTCAAAGGACGGCTATCCGGAATTAGAAGAAAAGAAAGAATTTATTTTTAAGGTATTAACCCAGGAAGAAAACCAGTTTATTAATACAATTGACCTGGGTCTTTCCATTCTCGCCGATAT
>JAIDHZ010000366.1 GCA_029052995.1 Lachnospiraceae bacterium
TATCTATACCGCATAAAAATACACATAACATCAGCACTTGTTATAGTATATGTACTGACATTATGTGTCATACTAATAATCCTGTAACATTTTTTATCTATTTTCCACATTATAATCCGAAGGAAATACGACTGATAATGTAATTTGCTTTTTCGTACACATCAAGCGGGTCTGTATTAACACGGAAACTGCCATTTACATAACAGATTTTGCCGGCAATCATTGTCATAATAACATTATCATTGCTGCCACTATAGATTAAATTATCCACCAGATTATTAATCGGCTGCATATTAGGCTTTAGTAAATCTATCAAAATCAGATCTGCCTGTTTTCCTTTTGCAACAGCATTGCATTTTGACAAACCAAGCATATTGGCGCCATTTACAGTCGCCATTTTTAATACTTCGTAAGGTGAAATGGCTGCTGCATCTTTGTATTTTACCTTTTGAAGCGTTGTGGTCAGATACATCTCTTTAAAGAAATTAAGGCTATTATTGCTTGCCGGCCCATCCGTACCAATTGCAACAGGAATCCCTGCCTCAACATACTCTTTAATGGGAGCAATGCCACTGGCAAGCTTTAGATTCGAAGACGGATTCGTAACAACATATATCCCCTTTTCTTTTAATATACGTCTGTCTTCTTCATCAGTATATACCAAATGGTGTCCACCACCACCGTACTCGAATAACCCGAGTTTATCCATAAGCTTGACAGGTGTCATACCATATCTCTTTATACATTCATAAACTTCCCGTTCTGTCTCACTGTTATGCATATATACCGGTGCCTCAAGAGTTTGTCCAAGCTCAGCGATTTTTTCAATCAATTCTTTACAGCAACTGTATTCAGAATGAAAACCAAGCCGGTAATCCACAAGAGGATAAGAATGATTCAGGCTTTCATAATCTCTTTTTAAGGTATCAATTGCCTCTGTTACGGATGATTCTGTATTTCCAAATACGGTTCCTGAAATTACAACACGAAATCCCATATCTCTGCACGCTTTTGCAATCATTTCAGGATAAAAATACATTTCAAAGCTGGTTGTAATTCCTCCACGGATATATTCCAATACGGCAAGCTGCATCAGTGTATATACATCTTCCTCTGTAAGCCTTGCTTCTGCCGGAAAAATCTTTTGATTCAGCCATTCCTGTAATGGCAGATCGTCTGCATAAGATCTTAAAAATGCCATGGGACCATGGGCATGACAGTTTTTAAATCCCGGAAGCAAAAGATTGTCCATACAGTCAATTTGTTCATCAAACTGTTCACCTGCAGCATACCGCTTATTTATATCATTATATTTTATCACATTTTCAATATAGTCATTTTGAATCCATACTTCCCCTGCAAATAAAGATTCACCTTCGACCATTGATATAATCCTTGCATTATATAACCGTATCCGCATAGCATCACTCTCTTTTCCCGAAACAATTATCTTCAATATAATTACATTTTAGAAACTGCAAGCTTTACAAGCGCTTGGAATTTGGGAGCTGCTGCGTCTGCAGCCGCCTTTACTTCTTCATGGCAAAGCGGTGTTTCATTAATTCCAGCCGCTAAATTCGATATAAAAGAAATGCCGCAGATTTCCATTCCCATATGGTTTGCCGCAATCGCTTCCACAGCTGTACTCATACCTACGGCAGATGCGCCAAGAAGCTTGCACATACGTATTTCAGCAGGTGTTTCATAGCTTGGACCTGTAAGCTGCAAATATACACCGTTTTTCATGGAAATACCAAGTTCTCGTGCGCTATCCAAAACAATCCCCTGTAATTTTTTTGAATAAACCTCACTCATATCCGGAAATCTGACTCCAAACTCCTCTTCATTTTTACCCAGCAGCGGATTAGGTACAAAACAGGAAATATGGTCTGTAATCAGCATTAAATCTCCACATTCAAATCCATCACCCAGCCCCCCTGCGGCATTGGTTAAAAATAGCTTTTCTGCCCCCAGCGCATGCATTAAACGTATGGGTAATATAACATCTTCCATTGTATATCCCTCATAAAAATGAACCCTGCCCTGCATGATGACAACAGGATTTGATTCTATATATCCAAAAACAAACCGTCCTTTATGCCCGGCAACTGTGGACCTGGGGAATTCATCAATATCTCCATAATCCAGTATAGATTCCACCTTAATTGTGTCTGCAAAGTTACCAAGACCGGAGCCCAATACTATTGCAGTCTTTGGAACAAAATCCGTATATTTTCTTACACATTTAACACATTTTTGAACACGGTTATTTAATACTCCCATATCTTGTCCCCCATCACTCTCTGTTTTCATTATCCCAAAAATATACTATAACCGGCGTTCCCACATCAAAAGTATTATAAAGCTCCTTTGCCAAATCATAAGGCAGATTGACACAGCCGTGAGAACCGCTATACCGATATATACTGCCGCCATATGAACTTCTCCATCCGGCAGCATCATGCAAACCGATTCCACCGTTAAACGGCATCCAGAACGTAACAGGAGATTCATACTCATATTCATAAGTGGTTTCCTGAACCGTTACTTTTTTTCCTTTTTTCTTTTTTGTTACAGTCTTGGTGACAGGCTTTTTTTCTCCCCGTAATACAGCAGGACTCTGTTTTCCCTGAATCGCATATAACCCGGTACATGTGCCATGTCCGGCAGATTCATTACCTGATACACAATCCCCTTCTGCTATTTTTTTACCATCCTTATACGCAACTACCTTCTGCTCCGAAAGATTTACTTCAATATAGGAATTACCAATATCATTATCCCCCTGAAGCGTAATTCCCTTACTCTTAAACTCCGCCTCAACTGTCGTTGTTTTTCCTGATTTCAATGCTTTTAATAAAGCGTCCAGTGTTAACTCCTGATCTAATTCATACCCAAACATGCTGCCCAAAACATCTACTTTTCTGTTGCTAAATGATGTTTCGAATTCTCTTTTGGTTGCAACTGTATCATACTCTTTTGCTAATTTTTCCACATATTTTTTAACTTTGCTGTCATCAATTATATAAGCACTGCCACTTTTTTTAAGAACCTCTTCATATAATTCCATTCCGGGTTCTAATGTTAAATCATCTAACTTAATCTTAATCTCATTTTTTGCAAATTCATTTTTTGCATCTAAATCTTTTTTTAATTCATCATCATCAGCATATACTTTAGGCAAAGCATAACAGCCCTTTTCCATTAAATCAATTTCCGGAACCACTTCAGAAAGACTATTTTCTACCACTGTTTTAAATTTGTCCACAGAAAGTGTACTGCCAGTCACCTCATCAACAATTGCAAATTTCCCATCCTTCACACCTACATAGGCGTCAACGGGTTTTTTCATATTTTTCTTTCTTAAAATATCACAGGAATCATAAAAATCCTGTAATTTATTTTCGTCCCATGATGTATCTGCATCAATATGGAACTCATACATTTTGAACATATTTACAAACCATAAATTCGCCTGTTGATTTTTCAGACGATTGCCATATTCGTCTTTTGTCTGAATCTGCATAGCAATATCCTTTGCTGCTATTGCAATATCCTTCTTTTTATCTACTGTATGAATTGTTAAAATATAATCAGTATAAAACTCATCAAGCGTCCGCTTTGCATCTAATGCATCAAGTCCTGAAACTGTTATTCCATTAATAGTGACATTCTTATAAAAATGACCTGAAAAATAGACAAATCCCACAGCATATACAATTAATAAAATTGCTGCGAGGCAGCCAATCACAATGCCGGTTACTTTCTTAGAGGACATTTTTTTTGTTTGATTAACTGCTTTGTTTTTCTTTCGGACCTCTTCTTCTACAGCATTTACATCTGCCAGCTTTTTACTCTGCGAAATTGCCTTACTATTTGAATTTATCTCTTTTTTATTTTCACCTTTTATTTCTTCCGGCTTTTTTTCAGCATTTTCTTCTGTTTCTGTTTTCTCTGAGTTTTTCTCTTCTTTTATTTCTT
>JAIDHZ010000367.1 GCA_029052995.1 Lachnospiraceae bacterium
AAGTAATTTTTTCTATTCATTATTTATGACAAGGCGTTGGTATGAAGTTCTCATTTTGCTTCTGAGTATTGCTATCATTTATGTTGGACTTCCGGCGCTTATGTATGTTTTGTCTGTAAATATATTTTTTGAGGGAAGTAAGCATGTTACGCTTCTTTGTACTTTGACAGTGTCTGCGTCGCTGTTTTTGTTATGCCTTATCTATGTTGTTTTATTAAACACACTTAAGATTAAACATTATGAAACATTAGTTAAAGGGAGTGAAATCAGGGATAAGATTGTGGCAAACAAACGCCAGATGAAGGCAATCCGTAACAAGATTAATAAAGATAAGGATGAGAGTATATATGGTCTTGATAAATATGACAACAAACTTTCTGAATTAGAACAGGAGCTTGCGGCAATTAGTGCAGAGAAACAGGATGCCATGACGCAGTTTGAAAATGAGACAAAACAGTTGCTGGCTAATGAAGTAAATGACCGCCGGCTTGGCAGGTTAGAGCAGTTAAAAGAGAATGTGGAAAATTTAGAAGGCCATATGACAATACTGGATGAAGATATACAAAATTCTTTGCTGGCAATTGCAAATAATTATGGTGCCATATTAGGCAAAGAGTTTTGCACCCCTGCAAAGGTGGCAGATTTGATTTCCTTGATGGAGGATGGAACCGCAGATACAGTTTCAGAGGCAATAGCTGCCTACAGAGGTGCAGGCAGGTAGTCATATTGCCTGCACATCATTTTCAATATCTGTAAAATACCAATAGATTGCAGTACTGATACATTCAGCTAATATTACAACTGTGTGCAGTCTGGTACTTTGAAGCAATATAGAGTTTGGAAAACCTGCAATATTTACAATACCGGTAATTGAAAGATTGCCTATAGCCGGAAGCTTTTTGTTTACCCCCTTTCCGGGAATAAGCGGTGAATGAGACAGTGTTGCATAGCCAATGTGTTCCGGTATCCCAAGTGAGGCGTCAACGGCAATGATAAATGGATTTTCATATAAATTATATATTTGTTCGATAGTTTCTTCTAAATTAAGTGCATGAACGGGTGTTTCCAGTGTTCCGTATACAGGTACATATGAAAGTAACTTTTTTAAATGTTCTCCAACTAATGGGCCCAAACAGTCGCCTGTTGCACGATCTGTTCCTATACACAGGACTACAATTTGACTTTGATCTATGTCCTGTTCGTTTATGACATTGCGAATTTCCTGTTGCATTCGCAGTGCTTCTCCCTGTTCAAATGCATTATAATAGAAAGGTGTCATAGCATACCTCCGTTTGCATCGTAAATTATTATATGAAGAGTATGGTCAAAAAGAGTAAGTCCTACACAAATTTTCTCTGTCAAATTTTATCGAAAGCATATGTATATTCTCCGATTTTGCGGGCACTTTACCAATTTGAAGGACAATATTAGACATAATAAGTAAATATTACGTGATATGTTCATGGAAGGTAAAAATGTGTTGGCTGCAGATGTGCATTACAACTGTAAAATGTAATGGAAAGGATGAAAAACATGATTGAGATTGTGTATGACAGAAACGAACAGACAGAAGATAACATTTATGCAGGAATTAATTTGCCAAAGAATATACGACAAATTGGAGTGCCGACAGGAAATCGTAGAATCTATATGGAAGATTATGTTATGACTTACTTAAAACAGCTTGCTAATCCCAATATGACTTATGCCAGAGGTGCAATTTTAGTTGGAGAAAGCGTACAGGGACAAAATGGCGGCGTGATATTTATTAGTGGTGCATTGGCCGCACAGAATCTGGAGCTGGATTTGGAAGAAACCACATTTGATGGAGAGACCTGGAGTTACATATATCAGGAGGTTAAAAATTATTTTCCGGATCTTGAGGTTGTAGGCTGGTTTTTGTCGAGAATGGGATTTTCGACTGAAATTAATGATATGATTGTAAAACTACATATGGATAATTTTGCGGGACCGGACAAGCTATTGTATATAATGGATTCCCTGGAAGGGGAGGACGCATTTTATTTAGCTGAAAATGGTGGATTACGAAGGCAAAGCGGTTATTATATTTACTATGCACGGAATGAGGCAATGCAGAGTTTTATGATTGCCTCAAAGGGAGAGTTAGGACCGGCAGAAGAAAACGAAATTGAAAAGAAGGACGAGGCAGTTCTTCAAAATTACAAAAAAATTATGGAAGAACGGGCAAAAAGCGCTAGGATAGAACGGACAAACCGCAGGCTTTCTGCCATTTGCTCAGGACTTGTTGTGGCGGTGCTGGCTCTTGGAGTGGCAGTATTTAGCAACTACCAAATGCTGGAAAAGATGGAAATACGGCTGATGGAAAGCGGTGTGCTGGTATTTGAAAAAAATACGGATTTGGTTGAACGGGAACAAAGCACACAAAAGGCATCGGAATCTGATGACGCGAAAAAGGAAAAGATAAAAACATCTAATAAAGTGAGGACTGCTGCTGTAAATTTACCCCAATATTATACTGTTCAAAACGGAGATACGTTATCTTCGATTAGTTTTAAAATGTATAATTCTGTGGGATATGTTGCGGAATTAATGGAGGCTAATGGTTTAGCGGAAGCGGATGCTATTCATGAGGGAGAGCAGATTGTGATTCCAACTGTGCAAAATTAGAGATAATCCTTAAATTATAGTAGTACCTTTTTTTGAAATGTAGTATAATGTACACGTAAGCAATGAGCAGTGCATTCATGAAAAAGAAAATGCACGTTGTGAGCTTGCTCACATAAGGGCATTTTCTTT
>JAIDHZ010000368.1 GCA_029052995.1 Lachnospiraceae bacterium
ATTTTGAAAAAATATTATTGGGAATTGGATGAAATATATATAGTTAGTATAAAATACGATTGGTTAATATCTGTAAATCATATGTTTGAATTTAATTTTATAGGAGATGGATTAATAAAAAGTGTAAAGAGTATTTTAAGTAATCAAATTCAGCCTCTTATTATAAATATGATGGAGTATAAGTGACAGATTTCAGGAGACTGCAGTTTATAAAAGACTACTAATAATTACATAATTTGCAATGATATCAATAGAAATTAGCGATTAAAAGAGGTTACGGTAACAGGATTAAATAATGTTAAAGAGCATTTGTCAGGTGAATATGCTTCAGATTTTAATGATGCTATAATAGTCGGATTGTAAGATGCATTTTATAATAATAAAAAGATTAGTGGTGCGGGTTTGGATTTTTACACTCATGAATTATTTGAAATGATAAAAATGAAAAAATATAAAATGTCTTATGAGCAAGCGCATAATAGTACGAAAGAATATTATAATGCGAAAGAGTTTAATCTCTATCATTCGGATGTTATTGTAGAGATGCCTGAACAATTTAATGGTGCATATGATGTAATTGGAAGTAGTTATCGGGCATTTGAAAAAGTAATTGATATTTTGGTAATCATATATAGAAATTTTGAGATTAAACCATTTTTAACAATAATTGATGTTATAAAAAATTATCTTCAAACTTAAATAAGGTCGTCTTCATCTATGATGAAAGCGGCAGTAAGACCTTCCAGACCACTTATGCGGTAACGTAGCAGGGGATGAAGGAACGCACGACAAGGTATGTCTATAATGATGCAGGGGAACTTATCTAGATCATAGACCCGGAGGGGAACAGCGCTAACCGGATTGCTGTCATAAAGTTATATCTGGAAGATTTACCGCAATTTTACTCCTCTTGTAATCCGATATAAATATGAATTTCCGCATTTTCCATATCGTGATTTTGATATTCTTCAAAATCACTATGAAAAGTCCGTGGCAAATCCATTGTCCAAAGCTCCTGCCAAAAATCAGCAACCGCTTTTTGCATATCCCCCTTTACTACAAATTTTGCATATTTTCCGGCAGGAATCCTATGTATGACAAGATCCCCGGTATTTTCCGGCACCTTTGAAGTTTCACAGGCAGCCATAACAGTATATTCTCCTTTTTCATCAGATGCATAATCAGTATAAATTCCAAGAGCTTTGGCATTGACTTTGTCAGGAATGGAAGCATAAATTCCTTCATTATAAAAACGATTCCAAAGCTGTCCGATTACCATTCCCATTTCGGGGCTTGTATTGCTTGTACGGGCAGAAACCCCTACAGCTATTTTTTCCTTTAATGTTACAATTTCATAATCCATAATTTTTTGTCTCCTTTCTGTATATCCATGCAACAAACCTATCCTATCACAGGAAAGGTGACATCTGTATGTCATGATTTATACATTTTTTCTTTTATAAGGAGGCTGATTGCTATAAAAACAGGGTTCTTCAAACTTAAGGGTATGAAGGCATCTAAAGTTTGTGGATTGACTATCATGTTGAAGGAAGATACAATACCATTAAAGCAAACTAAATAAATGATAAAGGTTAGGTAATTTCAAAACATTTTATCGCATAACTACAGGAACATATAGTTTTGCAATTGCTGATTGTAGAGGTTAATGAAGGGAAGGAAGTTTATAAAAGTGGATAAAGCACGTATTTACGTTGATTTTAATGAAATGGTTGACTATAATACAGTATTGTTGTCCAAAGATGATACAAAAATGGATTCTGAAGGAAATGTAATCATTTTTTATGAAGGAATGCCAGTGAGTATATATATGGATGATGTCGATGGTAATGGAAAAGTTGATAACCTTGTTGCTGAAGGTATAGCCATAAAGCAGGATTTAAGCAATTATCCTGTTTGGCAGCATGTAAAATGGTGTTGTCGTATGGATTCAAATGGTATTATGAATGAATCTGATTTGAGAAAGAAAAGGAGAGAATGATATGCAAAATCCAATATGGTTTGAGTTTTATCCTATATTTAATGCCTCTAAAAACAGAACGTATCGGGAAAGGGTAACAAGAAAATGCACTTCTTTAATGAATTTTTTAATAAAGAATTCATTATTGAAAGTCTATCCGTTTAATGAAAATGGAATAATAAAGGATGATTTGGAAATTTATAAAAATGATTTAACAGAGGCAGGTCAGTATTTATTCACTTCAGGTGCTGTTTATAAGTGGCTTGATTATACAGATAGAGGAGGAAAAATTGAAAATTATAAACATTTAGAAAAGGCACTTAGAGAGTATGAGAAGACGGAGGTATAGTATCTTGAATTGACCTGCTATAATAAAGTTATAATAGCAAAAATAGTTTAAGTAATAAATATTACAGAGGAGAGCATTTTATGGATAATAAAGAATTTATTCAATTATTATCAGTGGAAATAAAAAATCATCACAATGACTTACTGAGTCTTCGGGAATTCTTGATAAGGTCTAAAAATAACGGAATGGATAAAGACAGCATGTATGAAAATTTGGAAAAGCTGAGAGGCAGAAGTGATTCGGAAACAGAGGACATTTTGTTAGATTTGATGGATTTTGTTGTTGGGTATTGTAATCCAACTTTGTCAATTTTTAATGATTGAAAATCTGTTTCAGAAGGAATGGAACAATTAGAAACATATATATGAGGGAGAATACGTGCAATATCAAACTTAGTAAAATTTGATGGGGAGAATAAAAATGTCATTAAAATTATACCGTATAACGACAACTCTTGACAATCATCCAGATTATGGGGCTAAATTTAAAAAAGATGCGGATGAAATTTTTTCATTTTTTAGACTAGATATAGGAGATGAAGAAAAAATAAAAAGAAGAAGACTGGATTTTGCCGCTGGCGAAGGATATACATTAGAAAATATTGAGAACACAGATTATATAGATTGTCCTTGTGCGTTGTTATTTTCTAAACGGTTTGTTGAAAGAGTTGGAAATATATTAAGAGAAGAGCTGCAGTTTTTTCCTTGTACGTTAATTTGCCAAGATGTCAATTTAGACTGGTATGCTGCTAAAATCATTCGAAGTATTCCTATTATCGATAAGGAAGCATCAACATATCGGACATTAAGCGATGGTGAGAAAATGTTAAAATATGTAAAGTACAGAGGGGATATCAAAGAACAATTTTTTCTTGCGAGAGATAAAGAAAGCATTACAGACTGGATTGTAAGTGAACTCTTTCTGGACTTATGTAAGGATAACGATTTGCTGATTCATTTTTATGAAGCAAATAAATGGTCTTGTATAGATGAGGGATAAGTGAGGTATGCATAGAAATTTTTTCAGGTAAAAAAGGTAGTAAATCTGTAATAACAGTGCTAGGGTGCTGCTCTTTTGCAACAGTGGTTCAAGTATTGTAATCTATTTGCAACTGAAGGTTGCAGAAATTTACAGTCAGATTTATGGAGTGCAACCGCAGATTTTGATACCGTCTATGTATCAATTATTACAAGGAGGTCACAAAATGGATTTTTCTGAAAAGCTATTGACACTAAGGAAAGGTAAGAATATGACGCAGGAGCAGTTAGCAGAGCAGCTGGATGTTTCGAGGCAGTCTATATCAAAATGGGAATCGGGGCAAGCAATGCCGGAATTGGATAAGATCATTGCGTTAAGCAATGTATTTGATGTTACAACGGATTATCTTTTGAAACCATCTGAGATAGATGAGTTATCAGTCAAAACAGAAATGTTAGCAAAACAACAGCAGCAGCTATTAGTCAGAGAAAAGAACCGTACTCGAAAAATGCATTTCATTTTGTATTCAATGGGCGTGTATCTTATATTTTTGGCGGTATATATTATTGGACATTATTATTTTGAAATTTGGAATCCATCCGTAATTTTTGCGGAATTTCTTATCGCAACAGCAATCGTGATTTTTCTTTGCATAAGGTATATGAATAGAAAAGATTGATAA
>JAIDHZ010000369.1 GCA_029052995.1 Lachnospiraceae bacterium
CTACGATACAGTAAATGCATGGTAAATGTATATCTAATTATCTTTAATTGTTCTGGAAAACACTTGATAGTTTACATCATCTGATGACTGACAAAAAATAGCAAATTCAATCTTGCTAAATGCATATTTATAAGTTTCCAGCACTTCTTTAAAACATTCAGCAACTATAACCGGATCATTATGAAATGCCCCACAGCCAAATGCTCCTAATACCAGCACATCAATCTGATGTTGTACTCCAACTCTCATAATCCCTTCTATACGAATCTTGAAAAGATCATGCAAGTCCTCTGTTGAAAGAGTACACTGCATTCCGGCCTGCTCTGCCATACGATTCCCATGCAGGTTCGGTGCGGCACATGTTATCACATCTACTTTGTATCTTTCAGATTCCGGCATGCGTTCCGGCCAGTCAATGTCTGACTTTAACACAATGACATCCGGTATATAAACACAGCGATCTGTATAATAACTATCGTGTCGTATCCGATGGTAATTATAATAATTCTTCCACAATTCCGGAGCCTGAAGACAGGGGTATAGCGTAGAGCATCTGCAAAGGCACTCTTCCTGTGCGCTGCTGCCATTCGAAACTCCACCACCGGGGTTTACCGCAGACGCAAAATTCAAAACTCCAACCTTGGCATCCGTATGCTGTCGAAAAAGATTATATGCAGCTTCAAAGGTCCTGTTCCTTGTAACTGTAATCTCTGCCTTATCCTCAAAACGGCGTAAATTCAAAATGCGCAATTCCTCCTCCGGATTCTTATAAAGTATTGTACGCTCCCTTGAGTTTTTAATTGCATTTGCCAGCTCCTCTTCCTGTTCACACATATTCAATGTGTCTTCAAAAATCTGTACTCTTCTCTCTCGGTTTTCCTTATATCCCATATATCATCTCTCCTTTTCTGTGTCTAATTATAATGAGATAATACCATAGGCATTGTCCACACATAAGGACAACAAAAAGCAGCTCTTAAGATTTTATTTCAAAAAAGCTGCTTTTTCTCATCTTTACTCTTCCTCAAAAGATTCCTGACTCTTTAACATTACATTTACCGCCCATCCTCCATGAATCCTGCATATTCCCTCCGGTGTTGCCGCCTCCACCTGTTCTTTTATGCGTGTCTTCATGTCTTTATACATATTCATATTAATCTTAAGTGTGGCAGGCTGTCGGTTATTAAAAATCACCACCCAATGGTATTCATTCTCTGCATGCTTTTCGAGAAAAATACCCACAATCTCACAGTCCTTAGCAAGACTCTTACGAAGCTCAGTATAATACACAAATTTCATAGTCTCAATATAACGGTCATCCAGACCCTCATCAAAAATCAGTATCTTCTCCCGCAGCTCATTACTGTTGCAAACTATACGCTGTGTATAACCTGCTCTCGCAAAATATAATGCCTTATCATCCTTCATTCTTTTATTATATTGTGCAATCTCATTTTGCATATCCTCTTCTGTACCGGGAATGGTCATAATCATATACCGTTTGTCTATATCGTTATACTCACATCTGTATACAATCGGTGCGCGTGCGCCACATTCATCACAAGCCACACTAAAGAACGTATTTTTCATTATACTTTCCTTTAAATCATTATCGTAAGGCATATTAATACTGTCCCATATAGCCACTTCTATCTCTTTTCCGCATCTGGGACATTTCATTATCTGCTTTCCTATCTCTGCCATATTTTTCTCCTCGCCTATTCGTTTAAACATCTATTAATTAGATGAAACAAGTCCTTTCTCTGCGTCCATAGTTACCACAGCACCGGACTTTAAAATATCAGTTGCATTAGCAGCTCCAAGAATTACCGGAATATCCAAAGAAAGTCCCACAATTCCTGCATGGGAATTATGTCCCTCATTTTCCACAATAATACCAGATGCCTGCCGAAGCTCATCCATAATGTCATTAGATGTCTCCGGAAGTACAATTATATCGCCTTCCTTAAAGTTGTCCACAATATCCATCTCATCTTTGCCTACACAAAGACTGGCAGTTGCTTTTCTGTTATTGACACCGCGCCCTTTTACCAAAATGTGTCCAACCACATGAACCTTAATTAAATTGGTTGTACCCGATACACCAATAGGAACACCGGCAGTAATTACTGTAATCTCCCCCTGACGTACATATTTTTTCTTCTCCGCTTCCTCAATGGCATGTTCAAACAAATCATCAGTATTGGTCTTTTCCTCTACCATCAAGGGCAGAACACCCCAGGAAAGATTCAACTGACGCCACACATTTTCATATGGAGAACATCCTATAATCGGGCATGCCGGACGATATTTTGAAATCATCCTGGCTGTCTTACCGGACTTGGTAACTGTCACAATTGCTGTTGCATTTAAATCCATAGCAGTTGTACAGGTTGCATGTGCAATTGCATTAGTAATATCCGGATTCACCAAACTCTCTCTCGTATTAAAACGTTTTACCAGATCAATATCCTCTTCTGTGCGCTCTGCAATTTTTGTCATTGTCTTTAATGCCTCCACAGGGTACATTCCTGCTGCGGTCTCACCGGAAAGCATTATAGCAGAAGTACCGTCATATATGGCATTTGCAACATCCGTTGCCTCGGCTCTTGTGGGCCTTGGATTCTTCATCATAGAATCAAGCATCTGTGTTGCTGTAATCACAATTTTTTCTGCATTATATACTTTTTTAATAATCATCTTTTGAATTGATGGCACATCTTCCAATGGAATCTCTACACCCATATCACCCCGGGCAATCATAACACCATCAGATACCCTGATAATATCATCAATATTTTCTACGCCCTGCATATTTTCAATCTTGGCAATTATATTGATAAAATCACAATTATGTTCGCTTAAAATCTCCCGAATTGCCAGCACATCATCTGCTGTACGCACAAATGATGCGGCAATAAAGTCAAAACCCTGCTCAATTCCGAAAATGATGTCTTCTTTATCCTTTTCACTCACATATGGCATGGATAAATGTACATTGGGCACATTCACTCCTTTGTGATTAGATACCTGACCGCCATTTTCCACAACACATATAATATCAGTATCCGTTATGGTTTCTACCTTCATGGAAATAAGACCATCATCAATCAAAATACCCGTACCAGGCTTAATATCATGAATCAGACCGGGATAGGTGATAGAAACCTCATCCTTTGTTCCCATAACATCCCTTGTCGTCAGAGTAAAACGCTTACCGCTCTCCAAAACAACCTTACCACCCTCAAAATCCTTAACACGAATTTCCGGACCTTTTGTATCAAGCAAAGCTGCAATTGGCAAGCCCATCTCTTCACGGAGCCTTTTTACCCTGTCCAAATTTTTCTTATGCTGTGAATGATCACCATGGGAAAAATTCAATCTGGCAACATTCATGCCCTCCATCATCAGCGCTCTTAGAACACCATCGTCTTCTGTAGAAGGACCTAATGTACATATTATTTTTGTTTTTCGCATGCTCTTTTCCCGGACATTCCAAACAATGCCCCTCTCCTTCTTTTATTCTACCGGTTATTATTACCGAATCTTTCCTTATTGTACACCAAAACACTTAATTATTACAATAAAACATTTTAAAATATACAAAGCAAATCTATTCCTGCATTACAATCTCCTGCTTGCTGTGAGCCTGCTGCTGCACACCGTCTAATTTCATACGAATCTGCTGCATAATCAAATCGGTATCCGCAATTCTATCCGCACATGACAATAATTCTGCCGCAATAACCTCTTCATCCTTCGGATCAATATCCTTTTTGTACTTAAGCTCATGATCAAGGCTTGCCCAGAAATCCATCGCCATAGTCCGAATCTGAATCTCCACCCTCATTGGCGTCTTACCCTTGGAAAAAAATACCGGAATCTCAACAATCATATGATAGCTGCGATAACCATTAGACTTAGGATACTTAATATAATCCTTTATCTTAATCATTTTCAAATCGTCCTGCATTGCAAGCATTGCGGCTATTGTATAAATATCATCAATAAATTCACATATAATTCGTACCCCTGCCACATCATTAAGATTAGACATTACTGCCTCCACAGTAAAAGGAAGTCCCTTATTATAAAGCTTATTGGCAATACTGTCCGGTTTCTTGACTCTGGAAGTGATTCTGCTGATTGGATTTCTGTGATATCTGACACTCATCTCATCATTTAACACCTCCGCTTTAGTCCTCACTTCACGAATTGCACAGGAATACATCATCATCATTTCCTGAAATGATTGTGACTGTAACATAAACATTTTCATCCGCTCCATAAGATTACTATTTAATTTCGGCAATTCGCTTTCTTTTTCCTTAAGAGTTGGAAGCATAATCTCCTGCTGCATGTTTATCACCTCTTATAGTTTATCATTCTATTCCTGAAAATTTCTTAATAATACTTTCCTCGAGAATTGTAGCACAAATTTGTTTATAAAGTATGAACATGCCAAAAATATATTCATTGACTTTTCCTCCCATATTTTATACAATTTACTTTAATTAGTAAAAGAATTAACGTTTTAAATATGCAAAGTATTTATTACTGTCCATACAATAATGTATTGAAGAATCCAAAGGAGAAAAAACATGCCAATCACAGATCTTTTAGAGAAAAACGCAAGAGAATACCATGAAGACATCTGTCTTGTAGAAATTAATCCGGAGGTAAAAGAAGTCCGCCGGGTTACTTGGAAAGAATATGAATTAATGGAACCGAATCCGACAACGCACTATCGGAGAGAAATCACCTGGCACGTAATGAACGAAAAAGCCAACCGTTTTGCCAATCTTTTAATAAGCCGCGGCATTAAAAAAGGAGATAAGGTTGCAATTTTACTAATGAACTGTTTGGAATGGCTGCCTATTTACTTCGGAATTCTAAAAACCGGTGCACTGGCAGTACCTCTTAATTTCCGTTATGCATCAGACGAGATTGAATACTGTGTTAAATTAGCAGATGTGGACATTTTAGTATTTGGGCCGGAATTTATCGGACGTGTGGAAGAAATTGCAGACAATATTAATAAAAACCGGTTACTATTCTATGTCGGCGACAACTGCCCTTCCTTTGCAGAGGACTACACCTCAATGACCGTTAACTGCTCCTCCCTGTCACCGGACATTCCATTGACAGATGCAGATGATGCCGCCATTTACTTTTCTTCGGGAACCACTGGTTTTCCAAAGGCAATTTTACATAATCACGAAAGCTTAATGCATTCCTGCAGGGTAGAGCAAAACCACCATGGGCAGCAAAAAAACGATGTATTTTTATGCATACCACCACTTTATCATACCGGTGCAAAAATGCATTGGTTTGGCAGTCTTTTGTCAGGAAGCAAAGCAGTCCTTCTAAAGGGGACAAAACCAGAGTACATTCTAGATGCAGTATCCAAGGAAAGATGTACTATTGTCTGGCTCTTAGTCCCCTGGGCCCAGGATATTTTAGAATCAATTGAAACCGGTAACGTGAATTTAGAAGACTACGAGCTTAAGCAATGGAGGCTGATGCATATTGGCGCACAGCCTGTTCCTCCAAGCCTGATTAAGAAATGGAAAGAATACTTTCCAAACCACCAATACGATACCAACTATGGATTAAGTGAGTCCATCGGACCCGGATGTGTACACCTGGGCGTTGAAAACATTCACAAGGTTGGTGCCATTGGGAAAGCCGGTTATGGCTGGGAAGTAAAAATTGTAGATGAAAATGGCAATCCGGTATCAAAGGGTGATGTTGGTGAGCTTTGTGTCAAAGGCCCCGGTGTGATGACCTGTTATTATCAAGACCCAAAGGCAACAAAGGAAATATTAAAGGATGACTGGCTATTTACCGGAGATATGGCACAGGAGGATGAAGACGGATTTATCTTTTTGGTTGACCGAAAAAAGGATGTCATTATCAGCGGAGGAGAAAACATATACCCTGTACAAATTGAAGACTTTATCCGCATTCATGACAGCGTACATGATGTAGCCGTCATTGGACTGCCTGACAAACGGTTAGGTGAAATTACCGCTGCCATTATTGAATTAAAAGAAAATCATGTGGTAACCGAAGAAGACATTAACGAATTCTGCAGGAAACTGCCTCGTTACAAGCGTCCAAAAAAGATAATCTTTGCTGATATACCAAGAAACCCGACCGGCAAGATTGAAAAACCAAAACTTCGGGAAATGTATGCCGGAGGAAGTGTCGTAAATGCACAGAATCGGGGCTGAAGCTTTTGGAGTAGTGTTATCAGTAAAATAGGCAAGCTTAACTGCCAGAAACTTAGGAACTGGTTATATATAGAAGAAAAGCACTTAAATTTCTCTAAGTGCTTTTTCTTCTTTATGGATAAATCCAAAATTTCTTGCTATTCCTCAGTCGTTTCCACTAGGTCTCCAATTCCGCTCTCTATATCTTCGAATTCGTCTTCGAATTCCTCTTCTATTTCTTCAGAAAACTCTTCTGCATCGATATCCTCTGAAACATCACCGGGCTCATCCTCGTCATCTAACTCAGAGAAATTCAAATCCTCATCATCAATATTTATAAGTTTATTCTCATTATCAAGCTTTACGCTGCGATAACGTTTCATACCGGTACCGGCAGGAATAAGTTTACCAATTAAGACATTCTCTTTCAGACCGATTAACGGATCAACTCTTCCTTTAATTGCGGCTTCTGTAAGAACCTTGGTAGTTTCCTGGAAAGAAGCTGCAGACAAGAAAGAATTGGTTGCAAGTGATGCCTTAGTAATACCAAGCATGATCTGTCCACCCTGTGCAGGTTCCTTACCTTCCTCAATCAGTCGCTCATTTACCTCATTATAGTCTAATACGTCAACTAAAGTACCCGGCAGATAACCACTATCTCCACCAACCTCAATCTTAATCTTCTTAAGCATCTGACGGACAATAACCTCAATATGCTTATCATTGATGTCTACACCCTGCAGGCGGTAAACCTTCTGTACCTCACGGATCATGTAATCCTGAACCGCACGAACTCCTTTAATCTTAAGAATATCATGAGGATTTACAGAACCAATCGTAATCTCATCACCAGCCTCAACAATTTGGTTATCAAACACCTTAATTCTTGAATCGTAAGGAATTAAATAAGCCTTGGATTCTCCTGTCTCTTCATTAGTAACAACAACTTCACGCTTCTTCCTTGTATCACGGATTTGTACCTTACCACCAAATTCGGTTATAATTGCAAGACCCTTCGGCTTACGTGCCTCAAATAATTCCTCTACACGGGGAAGACCCTGTGTAATATCATCACCGGCAACACCACCGGTATGGAATGTTCTCATGGTAAGCTGTGTACCCGGCTCACCGATGGACTGTGCTGCAATAATACCGACAGCCTCACCTACCTGAACCGGAAGACCCGTTGCCATATTAGCACCATAGCATTTTGCACAGACACCAATATGTGACTTACAATTAAGAATTGTACGTATCTTAAGCTTTGTAATCTCATTTCCATCTGCATCTACACCACGGCTTACTATCGCCTCAGCACGCTTTGGTGTAATCATATGATTTGCCTTAACAATCATATTGCCATCTTTGTCAAATACAGACTCTGCTGCGTAACGACCTGTAATACGCTCCTGGAAGCTCTCGATTAATTCCTTGCCCTCAGTAAATGCCTCCACAACAGCTCCCGGAATCTCTCCAGTGGCCTCACAGCAGTCCACCTCACGGATGATTAAATCCTGTGATACATCTACTAAACGTCTTGTCAGATATCCTGAGTCCGCTGTACGAAGCGCCGTATCAGAAAGTCCCTTACGGGCACCATGAGCTGAAATAAAGTACTCCAATACATCAAGACCTTCACGGAAGTTGGATTTAATTGGAAGCTCAATAGTACGGCCTGTTGTATCTGCCATCAAACCACGCATACCTGCTAACTGCTTAATCTGCTGGTTGGAACCACGGGCTCCTGACTCTGCCATCATCTTGATATTATTATAAGTATCAAGACCAT
This sequence comes from Lachnospiraceae bacterium, assembly GCA_029052995.1. Lineage (GTDB taxonomy): Bacteria > Bacillota > Clostridia > Lachnospirales > Lachnospiraceae > CAG-590. The sequence goes on from JAIDHZ010000369.1 coordinate 8,005, forward strand.
CCAACAATGCCTTTGTAAGCTCTTTATCTGCTGCCTCCCAAGTTCTAACAGTTGCAGTATAACGCTCTTCTTCTGTAATATATCCAAACTTAAACTTCTCTAGGATTAAATCTACAGTGTTCTGTGCCTCTTCCAAAATCTCTTTCTTCTTGGCAGGCACTGTCATCTCCGAAATAGATACAGTAAGAGCAGCTCTGGTTGAATATTTATAACCAATGCTCTTAATATCATCTAATACCTCTGCCGTTCTTGTTGCACCATGTGTATTAAACAATTTATCAAGAATTCCCTTTAACTGTTTCTTGCCAACCAGATAATCAATCTCCAAGGCAAACTCATTTCCCGGAATACTACGGTCTATCATACCCAAATCCTGCGGAATAATCTCATTAAAGAGGATACGTCCCAAAGTAGACTCTATAATTGCCGCACCCTCGGTTCCATCCGGCAAAATCCCTCTCATACGAACCTTAATCTTTGCATGTAAAGTAATCTCTTTGTTCTCGTAGGCAAGAATAGCTTCATTCTTAGATTTGAAATATTTGCCCTCACCCATGTCACCTGGTTTGTCAATAGTCAGATAGTAAATACCAAGCACCATATCCTGTGAAGGAACGGCAACCGGCGCACCATCAGACGGTTTCAACAGGTTGTTTGGTGAAAGCAGTAAAAATCTACACTCTGCCTGAGCCTCAACGGAAAGTGGAAGATGGACAGCCATCTGATCTCCGTCAAAGTCAGCGTTAAATGCAGTACATACCAACGGATGAAGCTTAATTGCTTTACCCTCTACCAGGATTGGCTCAAATGCCTGAATCCCGAGTCTGTGAAGTGTCGGAGCACGGTTCAGCATTACCGGATGTTCTTTAATTACATCCTCTAGTACATCCCAAACCTCTGTCTCTAACTTCTCAACCATCTTTTTGGCAGATTTTACATTATGTGCCAGCTTTCTTCCAACAAGCTCCTTCATAACAAAGGGCTTAAATAATTCAATTGCCATTTCTTTCGGCAGACCGCACTGATAAATCTTAAGCTCCGGACCCACAACAATAACGGAACGACCGGAATAATCAACACGTTTACCCAGTAAGTTCTGACGGAAACGTCCCTGCTTACCCTTTAACATATCTGAGAGAGACTTTAATGCCCTGTTGCCCGGTCCTGTTACCGGACGTCCGCGGCGGCCATTGTCAATCAACGCATCAACCGCTTCCTGCAGCATACGTTTCTCATTTCTGACAATAATATCCGGCGCACCTAACTCTAATAAACGATTTAAACGATTATTACGATTAATAATTCTTCTATATAAGTCATTTAAATCAGAAGTCGCAAACCGTCCTCCATCCAACTGTACCATTGGACGAATATCAGGAGGAATAACCGGAACCGCATCCAAAATCATCCATTCCGGCTTATTATTAGAACTGCGAAATGCTTCTACAACCTCTAATCTTTTGATTACCTTGGCACGCTTCTGACCGGTTGCATCCTTTAACGTCTTCTTTAATTCTTCGGCTTCTGCGTCTAAATCAATTGCCTGCAAAAGCTCCTTTACAGCCTCTGCACCCATGCCCACACGGAACCTGCCATAGCCAAATTCCTCTTCTGCATCCCTAAATTCTTTTTCTGTCAAAACCTGCTTGTAAGCAAGATTTGTCTCACCGGGATCTAATACAATATACGATGCAAAATAAAGCACCTTTTCCAAAGTTCTTGGCGAAATGTCAAGAATCAGACCCATCCGGCTTGGAATACCTTTAAAATACCAGATATGGGATACCGGAGCCGCAAGCTCAATATGTCCCATCCTCTCACGGCGGACATTTGCCTTTGTAACCTCAACACCGCATCGATCACAGACAACACCTTTGTAACGAATCTTCTTATACTTACCGCAATGACACTCCCAGTCTTTACTTGGTCCAAAAATTCTTTCACAGAACAATCCGTCCTTTTCCGGCTTCAGTGTTCTATAGTTTATTGTCTCAGGCTTTTTCACCTCGCCTCTTGACCACTCTTTAATCTTTTCCGGAGAAGCAAGACCAATCTTAATTGCATCAAAATTCATTTGTTGTTCAGTATCCTGATTGTTAATTGCTGACATTTATTTGCTCTCCTTCCATTACTCATTATAGTCGCCATCATAGTCATCGCTATAGTCATCATTGTAACTATCATCCACACTATCATCTAACTCAAAGCCCTCGTCATTTTCATCAACACCGCTATAGCCATGCTCCTTCATCTCAGACTCTTCTTTGTCATAATCCATATCTCCAAAATTTCTGATATCGTCATTACCATAGTCAATATTTTCGCCAATCTCAACCTCTGTGTTATCCTCGCGGAGCACTCTGACATCTAATGCCAACGACTGGAACTCTTTTAACAATACCTTGAAGGACTCCGGAATTCCCGGCTCCGGAATATTGTCTCCTTTGATAATTGCCTCATATGTTTTAACACGTCCTACCACATCATCGGACTTCACAGTTAAAATCTCCTGTAATGTGTAGGATGCACCGTAAGCCTCAAGCGCCCAAACCTCCATTTCTCCAAATCTCTGACCACCAAACTGGGCTTTACCGCCAAGAGGCTGCTGGGTTACCAGTGAATACGGACCGGTTGAACGGGCATGAATTTTATCATCAACCAAATGATGCAGTTTCAAATAATGCATGTAGCCAATGGTTACAGGGGAATCAAACTCCTCACCAGTTCTGCCGTCCCTAAGGGTTACCTTTCCGGTACGGTTAATCGGCACTCCGCTCCATTCTTCCCTGTGATCTCTGTTCTCATACAGATAATCCATAACCTCGTCTGCTACTTGTGAACGCCATTTCTTATCAAAATCTTCCCATTCGGTGTTGACATAATCATTTGCCATTTCCAGCGTTTCCATGATGTCTTCCTCATTTGCACCATCAAATACCGGAGTTGCAATCTTGATTCCCAGTGCCTTTGCAGCAAGGCCCAAATGAATCTCCAATACCTGTCCGATATTCATACGGGACGGCACACCCAACGGGTTCAGCACAATATCAAGGGGTCTGCCGTTAGGCAAAAACGGCATATCTTCCACTGGTAAAATACGGGAAATTACACCCTTGTTACCGTGGCGACCCGCCATCTTATCACCTACTGAAATCTTACGCTTCTGGGCGATATATACCCGCACGGATTTGTTTACTCCCGGAGGAAGCTCATCCCCCGCTTCTCTTGTAAATACCTTGGTATCCATAACAATACCAAAAGCGCCATGAGGTACACGCAGGGAAGTATCCCTTACCTCTCTTGCTTTTTCACCAAAAATGGCACGTAGCAGACGCTCCTCCGCAGTCAGTTCTGTCTCTCCCTTCGGTGTTACCTTACCAACTAAAATATCACCGGCGCGAACCTCTGCACCAATACGGATAATACCATTTTCATCCAAATCCTTTAATACATCAGGACCAAGTCCTGCCAAATCTCTCGTAATCTCCTCCGGTCCTAATTTGGTATCTCTCGCCTCTGCCTCATATTCCTCGATATGAACGGAGGTATATACGTCCTCCTGTACTAATCTTTCACTTAAGAGTACAGCATCCTCGTAATTGTAGCCTTCCCATGTCATAAATCCAATCAGCGGATTCTTTCCAAGGGCAATCTCACCGCCGGATGTAGAGGCACCGTCTGCGATTACCTCTCCTGCCTTTACCCTGTCTCCCTTTGTCACAATCGGTCTCTGGTTCATACAGTTACCCTGATTGCTTCTTGCAAATTTGATAACGTGGTAGGTATCCTTTGAACCATCATCACATTTAATTACAATTTCCTTACTGGTGGCCTTCTCTACCACACCATCACGCTTTGCCACAATGCAGACACCGGAATCAACAGCAGCCTTTGCCTCCATACCGGTACCCACAATACAGGAATCCGTCTTAAGAAGCGGCACTGCCTGACGCTGCATGTTTGAACCCATCAGCGCACGGTTTGCATCATCATTTTCAAGGAACGGAATCATGGAAGTTGCCACCGAAAATACCATTTTCGGAGATATATCCATCAAATCAACCCTGTTGCGGTCAAACTCTGCAGTTTCTTCCCTGTAACGGCCTGCAACACGTGTTCTCTTAAATGTACCGTCTTCGTTAAGCACCTCATTCGCCTGCGCAACAATATAATTATCCTCTTCATCCGCTGTCAGATAAACCACCTCATCCGTTACAACCGGATTATCAGGATTACTTTTGTCAAGCTTACGGTATGGCGCCTCAACAAAACCATATTCATTAATTCTTGCATAACACGCAAGAGAGTTAATCAAACCAATGTTAGGACCTTCAGGTGTCTCAATAGGACACATTCTTCCGTAATGTGTATAATGTACGTCACGAACCTCGAATCCTGCACGGTCTCTTGAAAGACCACCGGGACCAAGGGCTGACAAACGCCTTTTATGTGTCAGCTCGGAAAGCGGATTGTTCTGGTCCATAAACTGTGATAGCTGTGAACTGCCAAAAAATTCCTTTACAGCTGCAGTTACCGGCTTAATATTAATCAGAGACTGTGGTGAAATTGTCTCAATATCCTGAGTGGACATTCTCTCACGTACCACTCTTTCCAGCCTGGAAAGACCAATACGGTACTGATTTTGTAAAAGCTCACCAACAGCACGAATTCGGCGGTTACCCAAGTGGTCAATATCGTCATCTGTTCCAATTCCATACTCCAAATGGATGTTATAACTGATAGATGCTAAAATATCCTCCTTTGTAATATGCTTTGGAATTAAATCATGAATATCACGCTTAATTGCTCTTTTTAATTCTTCTGTATCTTTATATTCTTCTAACAGCTGCGATAAAACAGGGTAAAATACATTCTCGGTTACCCCTAATTCCCTGGTATCAAAGTCAACGTATTCATTGATATCCACCATCATATTAGAAAGCACCTTCACATTGCGGGTCTCTGTCTGAATTAATACGTAAGGTACTGCTGCATTCTGAATACGAACTGCCATTTCTCTTGTCACCTTGTCGCCTGCACCTGCAAGAATCTCACCGGTAACAGGACTTGCAACATCCTCTGCAAGGACATGTCCCGCAATACGATTCTTAAACGAAAGCTTTTTATTAAATTTGTAGCGTCCAACCTTTGCCAAATCATAACGTCTTGGGTCAAAGAACATTGCATTAACCAAGCTTTCCGCACTCTCTACTGCTAAAGGCTCACCCGGTCGAATTTTTTTGTATAACTCTAATAAACCATCCTCATAATTTGTGGACGGATCCTTTTCCATGCTGGCAATAATTTTGGGCTCATCGCCAAACAACTCTTTAATCTCTTCATTGGTTCCGATGCCTAATGAACGAATCAGTACGGTAATCGGCACCTTTCTTGTTCTATCTACACGAACATAAAATACGTCATTGGAATCTGTTTCATACTCTAACCATGCACCCCGGTTAGGTATTACCGTACAGGAATACAGCGTCTTTCCCAATTTATCATGGCCAATTGCATAGTAAATACCAGGAGAACGTACTAACTGACTTACGATAACACGCTCAGCACCATTTATTACAAAAGTACCGGTCTCCGTCATCAAAGGTAAATCACCCATAAAAATATCATGCTGGTTAATCTCATCCGTTTCCTTATTATGGAGACGTACATTCACCTTCAAAGGAGCTGCATAAGTTGCATCTCTTTCCTTGCATTCCTCAATCGAATACTTCACATCCTCCTCGCATAGCTGAAAATCGACGAATTCCAAGCTCAACTGACCACTATAATCTGCGATTGGAGAAATGTCTTCGAACACCTCTTTAAGTCCTGCTTCTAAGAACCATCTGTATGAGTCCTTTTGTACTTCAATCAAATTCGGCATTTCCAGCACTTCTTTTTGTCTGGAATAACTCATACGAATTCCCTTTCCCGCTTGCACAGGACTAATTCTGCTCTTTTCCATTGACGTTTTCACCCCTTGAATATTAGATTTCTGTAAAATTGCAGACTTGTACCCACAATAATGACATTCTAATATTCTAACACCGCATATTTCCAGTGTCAACCATATTTTTCAAGATTTTCTTAAAATATTTATTCTTCTTAATGCTTTTTACTTTATCTTAATGAATATAAGTATTCTACTGCAAATTGAATTTTTGTTGAGTTAAATCCCGATTCCAGTGGGTATATAAAATATGTATTGTCCATAGTAGACAATGTAATGCACTGCCCCTTCCCCCGGTAATCATATTCGGTGTGTATCGAAAACAGGGTTGAGGATTTCACCTTCAATGTCTTTTCAGTATTATCCATATAATCCACAAAAGTAAGCAAAAATCCCTCTTTGTCATGATGAAGATGCCCTCTGCCACAGTCTATAAAATTCTTTGCATTGGGAAGGGCCTCTACCCGTACTTCCATATCCAGCACATATTCTCCCTCATCAATTTGAGCGTGGACAAAACCCCGTTCCCTCTCATACCAGTCGGGAATATAGATTTCCTCCCCTGTAGTATCTTCAATAAGAGTCCCGTATTCATCCATGGTCCAGCTCCTTTTACAGCAGGTGCAGATAAGCCGGGCGCCTTCCGTTTCCATAGAGTGTTCCTCACCGCAGCCCACACACTGGTAAAGCGGAAGATGAAGCCCCTCGGCACGTTTTTCATAAGTAATCCGCATTCCCGTTTCCCGCTGCCATTTGTATTCGTCATAAGCTAACAAATCCAACAGTCTCTCATGGATTTCCTCCAACGGCATACTCTCCACATCTTCCCTCGTCAATGCATAGACCATATCCGTATGAAGCTTTGCCTCTTTCCGTTTCGTAAGATTCCATATTGGGGACTGCAGATAATTCCCTTTCATATTCAGAGTCACTACGGGCACCTTTAACATTTTTACCAGCTTCGCAACGGATACCGGAAGCTGTGACGAAGTTCCCACATTGGCATACCTCGCCTCGGGATAAAGCACTAAAATACCGCCCCTGTCCATTACCCGCTTTATGTTTTTAATCAGTGCCATGTCATCTATAAACTTCCTTGTCCCAAGACAGCCTGCCTGACGATAAATCCATTCCCCATAATATTCAAAGCCCTCTAACTCCGATACATAATTGGCCCGGTGTGGAAACAGTGCCAATGGTGTCACATAAAAATCCGTAAAGGAATGGTGGGTGCCCAGCACTAAAAAGGGAGGTTTAATTCCTCTTTTATCCGACTTTACAATCTTAAGCCTGGCAGAGCAGGTAATCAGGAAACAGCCAAGCCATATCACCGGCATGAAAAGAAGGTTCTGCTTTGGCGGCTCCTTAAACCGGTCAAAGGGCCTCGTATCAGGATTCACGGATACATCTTTTCTAATATACCGTCTTACAAAGGGTAGTCTGCAAAGCAGGAAATAAAGCAGCCCGGTTCCTATCAGGGAACAGCCGGTAGGCGTAAACCGAAAGAAAAACTCATTGTAGATTTCACCTGTAACCGGATTGTAGATAAGCAGGGAAATGGCTACTCCTGCCACCAGACAGAAAAGCCCAATAACATTAAATCCCCCTGTGAAACGATAACTGTCATGTCCCTTTAACTCATAAGCACTTCGAAAGTCCAGCTTCTGTCTCCGTACAAAGAAAAAGTCCACAAACAAAAGTGCGGCAAGAGGTGCATAGATACAGGCCGTAATTGTCAAAAAAGCCCCAAAGTATTCTATAATTTTTCCCCATATGCACAGTAAACCCACATAGATTCCAAGCACTAAAACAAGCACCCGGTAGTCCGCTTTCTTAAAAGTGGATTTTAACATTACTCCGTATATATATGAACCTACCGCCTGGGTTCCGATATTAGCAAATGCCACCAGCAGCAGTGAGGTCAGTCCTAGAGCCGGAATGGACAACGTTGCCATCATAACCGTGGGGTCGTCAATCATTTTCCCCGTCACATATTCCGTGGCAATAGCCATGACTGCACCTACCACCACAAAAAAAGAACCGGCAATCCCCTGTCCGAAAACCCCTGCGTAATATCCGCTTTTCTCACTTTTACAAAGCCTCGGTATTTCTGCCATCCCCCCCACTAACGTAATTACAAAGGCGAAGTTTGCCTCTATAGAGAGAATATAGGGAATTATGGAATTTCCATATGGGTTTTCCTTAGGCACATAATCCCATATCACTGAAGCAGGAACCGAAGTAAATCCCACAATCACTACAATAACACCAACGATAAGCAGTGCCGGAACCAGTATTCTGGTTGTCCAGGTAATTGTCCTGATTCCCTTTAAGGCAGCCGCAGTACCTAATGCGACACATAAAAGCGCCAGTATCAGATGACTCCCTGCCGGAAGTTCTATATTAAACAAAGCAGCCAGTGAATCCATGGAGGATGCAAACAAATCACAGCACACGGCATACCACGGGAAATTAATCAGTATAATGACAACTGTCATCATTTTAACTCCCTTTGTTCCAAACACCGCCCTTAACCATATCCAGATATCAACTCCATACCGTACCGACAATATAACCGGAAGCTGGTAAATCATCAGCATTAGTATTGCTCCAAAAAAAGCACCAATAAGCAACTGTTTAAACCCCACAAGAGTAGCAAGGTAAGAGCCCTGGGTATAGCTCCATGTGGCAATGCAATAACCCGATAGAACCAAAAGGGCATCTAAAAAGCCATAGACCCTTTCTTTTCCCAGCACCGGCAATATCCCAATATAGGCTTCTCTTTCAATTTCTTCATTTGCATAGTTCATATTCTATAAATCCTCTCTCTCGGATATCTCAACGGTAAATGCCTGTTGAAACACAGAGTCCTTCATCAATGCCTCTGCATTCAGCAAAGGCTCATCAAAGAAGGTTTTAATCTCAATCTCCAGCAGCCCTTCATCCTTTCCCGAACCAACAAGCGGCAAAAGAACAGTAATCTTTTCTGCCCGCATTGTCATCCCCTCTTCCAGTCCGGCATCAAATTCCTCATATGTCAAAAAATAGCTTACCTTATGCCCCCAGAGTTCTCCATCCTTTACCTGAACTAATTCCTGTTCCAGTTCTTTTTTTCTGTCCTCTATTGTAGCATCTTTAAAAAAAAACTCAACACCCACATCCATACCGGCCGATTCATAATAGTAACTAGTTCCCCAGTCAGTCTCATATCCCGGACACCCTACTTCTGGAGATTGAATATACACCCTGTAATCCCCGTGGTAAATTGTCGCTTCTCTCGCTGTCCCGGTATCGGCCACTTCCCCATATTCAGTGGTTCCGCTTATGGATTGCTGTTTCCCATTTACCTGATCCCCACCAATCAGTGCACCCCAAACCACGGCACACAGGCAAAATACAACAACTACTCCGGCAATAATATAGTCCCTTTTTGCCATGGGCTTTATGGTGCTGTCCCCATGCTCCATATGTCCAAGCCTGTCACAAAGCTCTGTCTCCAATTTTTCTTCCGCATCCTGACTACGCTCCATATTTCCTCCTATTTTACCTTTGACTTCCCTGGGTCATCTAAGTCATAAATTACTATACATTGCTTCCCCTGCATTTTCTTCACTCTGCCGTCATTATAGGATACATGTTCCCTTGCCCTCCTGTATACCACACCATCCACCTCATACTCATATACCGGATAACGCATATTTCCCCTTGCATGAACATTCTTTTCAGGTCCGTATACTTCAACCTGTACACCGCCAATCCCATTGACCTTTCCGCCACGCTTATTAAATCTTACACCGTCTATGACACCCTCACCTGTATAATATCCCATACATTTACCCAGTCTTTTCTTCTTTCCAAACATTTCTGCATCTCCCATATTCCCATGTCCGTACTGTTACAATGTCCACTAATCAATTTCCATGTTTTCAATTTTCAATTCACTCATCTTTCCATCCGAGAATGTGAAGCTAATCCCCTTTTGGTCATAAGACTCACCAATATAATAATCCATTGACATGTAGTCACTGTCATCACTGACATATCCATCCTGTTCCTTTCCCATAGCTTCACGGATATCTTCGGGTGTACTGCTCATTGAAATCCCATTCGGCAGTGAAACGTTCGGAACCTCATAAAAACTGTCAAAGCGAAGAGCATATATTTTACATTCAGTCAGCTTCTTTGTTTCGGCAGTATCATTATAAAAGCACACACTGAATTCCCTTCCCCCCATTTGCACATATACGGATGAAGTATAATTATTTGGTTCTATTTGTTCATCACCATTTTCATCATCCGATAAGGAATATCCAAGATTTTGTATATCAGCATAAGTACATGGCAGTGTGATGACAGTACCATCAACCTCTATCTGAAATGACTGCCATTCCGTACCTGAAAACATGCCACTCCCTGCACCTACGCCTTTGTCATCTACAGGCGCTGCCGTAGTTTCCTCCTGCGTTACATCCTCCGTAGAAAATTCAGTTTCAGAAGAAATTTCGTATTCTGTTGAATAATCACCCCCATATAATGAGATATCCTCTGTGCCCGGTTCTGCGGTCACTGCATCAATTCCTCCGTTTTGTAATGCCTCAAAGCCACCCAAATCATTAATAACTCCGAAAACAGAACCAACGCATACAACAATAATATAGAAAATAATAGCCACAATCACCGATACAACAGCAATGATTATCCCATTGCTGTCAGCAAATTCGTCATTCCCCGGCGCTTTGGGATCTGAGCCCCATTCATTGTCTCCCTCCTGTGACGGCAGACAGCATATAACAAACCATGCGATAGAGCCAATACCACATAAAAAACTGCCCAAAATGCAAATCAGAAACAGCCATCCCGGCTTTCCGATGTCATGACATCTTCTAACGGACTGTGCAATACTTCCTATCATCATGACAATCATATATATCATTGCAATTCCTATAATAATACCACCAACAATCAGACCTGCACTGATTTTTAGTTCACCGGTCTGTCCTTCTGCCACCATACCCCCTAAGCTGCCAAATACAAATCCAAAACCTATGCTTAGTATAACCAGTGATATGGCATAATTTATACAATATGCGACCCAGTATTCCCTTCTTCTTGCCCTCCCTTTAAAATTGACAAAGTTCTTCCAAAATGTCTTAAATTCTTTCATGTTCCTTACCTCTCTTTCTTATAATTTAAATAATTGCAAACCTTCTGTATAAAAATAGAAAAACCATAGATTTTGCTTCCAGTGTATAAAACGTCACCAAATAACTCCATTCGAATTTGAATCATAACGGATTTCTAAATCCTCATGAAACTCTATGGACTCTTTTCTTTCCCTGCCGGACTGTGCCTGTTTTTCCCGCATTGCTTCCTTTACATGCTGTTCAAAGTCATCCTCCACCTGTTTTTCTTCCTCAGAGCTTTCCTCAGTGTCCTGCGGTTTTTCCGCTGTCTGCTGTTCCTCCATACTTTTTATCATTTCTTCAATCTCAGTCTTTAAGATTTCAGCCGTATCGCTGTGTCCTGTGCCCTGTTCGTCAGCACAGCCCTTCTCCAACAGAACATCCCTTGCCATATAAAGTATTTCCATGGAAAACTCAGCATTTTCCGGCACATTATAATCTTCCCCCATCCCACCAAGCAATGCCAGTGCCAGATTAATTCTCACAGCACATTCCTTTTCCTCCGGCATGCGCTTTTCAAGTGCCTTATTATACGCTTCCACTGCCTCATCATAAGCTCCCTGTTCATACGCCAGATTGCCCCTATTGTAATATGCAATATATGGCTGCAACCAGTTTCCATGCATCAGCCCATCTGCATTTATGGAATAATTGCAGTGTTCATATGCGTAAATGAGGACTTTGTTGTAGACAAACCGGTAAAACAGAGAATCAAACAATATGACCCACGCAATTACCATACAGACAATTACCCGTTTTTTCAAAATTATCAGCTCCTTCCCTGCACTCTCATCTTAAAGCAGACGAAGTCCCATACCATTACCAAAACCAACAAAATCACAAACAGATAATAGATATCCTCATATCCACCCTTTCCCTGTGTTCCCCTTTCCACAGGCAGATTCTCCACCTTACCTTTAAGGGATGCCATAAGGGACTCCACATCAGACTGCTTTTCCATATGGATATAATCCACACCGAAGTCCGAAGCAATCTGCTTTAAATTATTCTCGTCTATTTTAGAAAGCGCCCTTTGCTCATTCCAGTTTTCATCATATATAGTTAAATATTCAGGAGGATCCTCTTCCCCTGAAAAATTCAACACTTTCATGGCACCACCGCCTGCCGTTCCGTACCCCAAAACCGCCCCGGCGTCCACATGTTTTTTTAGGCCATTCACAGACTGCAGCCTACTATCGTCAGTAATCTCCCCATCACTTATAAAAAATAAAATCTGATAGCCGTTTCTTCCATGGTCGAGTACTTTTTCTAAATCCTTTAACACATCATTTAAATGGGTACCTGTTGCGTACAGCCTTGTCTGTCCGTTTAATGTGGAAATAGTATCCTGTATCATTGTTATATCAATGGTGTAAGGTGTCATCTGCTTAAGCTTTTCACCAAAGGTTACCACGGAAAATGATGCTCCTGGCAGCTGTTCCATAATATACCTGCAATCCTTCTTTACCGCATCCATCCTCGTGTTTTCTCCCTCATAATCCTCCGCCAACATGCTGATGGTGTTGTCAATAACAAAGGTCACATCCACATTTAAAGCCGCATTTTGCATATTATCCCCGGACACCATAAATCTTAAATTTATTAAAAACAACAGCAGTACAATCAATATCTGCCGTATAAAAGACCAAACTCCTTTTCTTTTCATAGCCAGAATCAGCACACATAAAATAAGCATAAGCCAAATTGGAATGATTGGATTTGTTATCATATCTTAGCCTTTCTGCTGCAGATAAAATATACTCCTATCAAAAGCAGCATTGCAAGGAACAAGCCTTCCGGCTGATCCGTTATTTTTGTTTCATAGGTTTTCATGGCAGAGGCCTTAATTTTCTTAATGTCTGCCACCAGATTGTCATAGGCCTTGGGCTGGGTATTTTTGTAGTACTTTCCACCGGTACTTTCTATAGAACTTTTAAACTGACCCTCATCTACAATATTTTCCGGCGCAATGGCAAATACCCTCACTTTATTTTTTGTGCAAAGACCTGCTGCATCCTGCAGCGACAAATAAGGAACACCGTTTAATTCATTATCTGTTGTAAAGATAATGATTCTTGAACGCTCATCATTAGTTTCCAAATCCGGAAAGTTGTAAAGACAGGATGCAAGACCATCTCCAATAAAGGAACTTCCGTTGTCTCCCAATGTGCCGTCATATTTATAATAATACGCTTCCATATCCTCAGAATTAGAAAAATCAACATCTTCGCTTATGTTTTTCTTAAAGGAGGATTGAAGCTTATCCAAAGCCTCCTTAATATATTCATAATCCGAGGTAAGCGGCACCAGCAGAACGGATTTTGCATTAAAAATGGTAATCCCAAAACGCTCTCCGTCTAATTCCTCTACCACCTTTTTCAATTCGCCGCACATTTTCACATTTAATTCATCCACAGAGTCTGAGGTGTCCATGCAAAGAAAAATATCCCGGTTACGGATTTCAGGACTAATCTGGTCGATTCTTGCCGGCCTTGCAATCAGCAAAAAGCCCAGAAAAATGGCAGCTATCATTGAAGCAAATGCAGCCCCTGTATATATTTTGTACTGCCTTTGCAGTTTCCGATAAAGGTCTGTATTTTCAAGAAATACGGTATTAGCAACCTTTTTTCCCTCTTTGTACAACTCCCGCTTTTTAAATTTTATAAACATCAATACCAAGCAGATGGGAATCCCAATCAAGAGCACCCATGAAAACACTAATTCCATTCCTGTATTACCTTCCTTGCCCTATGCAGTGCGTCATATATATTGCTTGTACTTTCCGGTGAAAATTCCTGTGCATAACAATATTTTATCATATCATATAAAGCCGGCATATCTGCACCCTTTAATTCCTCTAATGTGGCATACTGCACCCGTTTCCCTGTCATTTCATAAACAAAATGCCGCACAATGAGGCTAAGATGCTGGTATGCTTCTCTGACTGTTATTTCCTGATTCTGGCACGAATTTTCCAAAGAATCAAGCTGGGCTAAATACTTATGTCTGAATTGAGCCTTACCGGTTACGGGCTGCACTGTTTCCTGTATAGGTTTTTTTTGTGCCGGTTTTTCCGTTTTTTTTCTTGAGGAAAAATATACAACCAACGCCACAATAACAATAATCAGGGAAATCACCAATATAACAACGAACAGCAATAATGAATATGAAAACATTTTTTGTAAACTAACGGATACCGGCATATTTATGTCCTCCTAACAATTCTACAAGCCGTTCCACCATTTCTTCCCGGCTATGTATCATGGTACTAACAACTCGATACTTTAAAAGCTTTTTCTCATTTTCTGCCTGCAGGCTTTCCTTCAATTCTTTCTCCTTCTCTGCCAGTCTTAAGTTAGAGGAAAAAAATTCCGGTATATAATGCTGTCCTTCCACCCGAAAGGAGCTTCCATTCGTAACATCAGCATCTCCTATCCCCACAACCAAAACCTCAAATTGACAGGTCATTTTCTTTAAAATACTTTCAGAAAGCCTACAGATGCCTGCCATATCCGTTATGACAAAAACAATCCCTTTTCTCCTGATGTTTCTTAACATGTAATCAAGACTTTTTTCCAAATCCGACTCATAACCGGAACATTTTTCCCGTTCATATGCCGTCATAATCTTCTCAACATTTTGCAATCCTGAATGCAGCGGATAATACTGAATACTTCCATTGCTGTTATATAAAGCCCCAACCTGATCTCCGTTTTTTGCAGCCAGATAGCCAAGCACACCACCCGCATTTAAAGCAAGCTCTTTTTTATCCTCAAGTTTTCCGGTATGGGCGCACATTTTTATACCCGTATCAAAGACCAGCAAAATATTGTGCCGCTTTTCGGCAATATAACGTTTTACCAAAACCTTTCCACTCCTGGAAGATGCTTTCCAGTCAATATCCCTGATATTGTCCCCTGGAATGTACTCCCTTAAGTTTTCAAAATCCAATCCATTGCCCTGATAAATGGATTTGTAAGACCCATCAAATAAATTGCTTGTCTTTTTCCTGGCATAAATATCAATCTGGGCTCTTATTTTCGTCACATAATTCATTATCATACTGGTTTACAGCTCCTATATGTTCATCCTTACGGCGTCTGCATAGTTCTTATAATCTCTACGGTTTCTTAACCGCTCTTACACTCATAACACCTCTACGGTATCATCACCTCTATAACCATATCATCTCTATGGTGTCGGTATTGCTCCCACAATTGCATCAAGCACCTGCTCCTCGCTGATTCCGTCTGCCACCGCCGCATAATTTAAAGAAATTCTGTGGCGCAGTACACTATGAATCAGCGCTCTCACATCTTCGGGAATCACATAATTCCTGCCACGAACCAAAGCCACCGCCTTTGACACCTCCATCAGTGCAATAGAGCCTCTAGTGCTGGCCCCCAAATTAAAATACCCAGAAAGCTCCGGGGAAATAAACTTCTCTGGATATCTCGTGGCATGTACAAGTGCAATAACATATTTTTTAATAGATGCGTCCATATACACTCTTTTTACCAGCTTCTGTAAAAATGCAACATCCTGAAGTGTAGCAACAGAATCTTTGGCTGAAAAAACATTCTGTTCAATGCGGTTTAATATGGTATACTCTTCCTCCTGGGATGGATAATTCAGCTTTTCCTTCAAGAGAAAGCGGTCTAACTGTGCCTCTGCCAGCATATATGTTCCCTCCTGTTCAATAGGATTCTGTGTTGCAATAACGGTAAATATCTCCGGCATCTCAAAAACCTTTCCCCCAATGGTAACCTGCTGCTCCTGCATAACCTCTAACATCGCACTTTGGGTTTTTGCACTTGAACGGTTAATCTCGTCTAACAGCACAAAATTTGCATAGACCGGTCCCAGCTTCGTTTCAAAGGAATTGGTTGCATAATTCAAAAGCTGCGTACCAATAATGTCGCTGGGAAGCAAATCTGGTGTACATTGGATTCTTGAAAATTCTCCCTTTACTGCTTCTGTAATGGTTTTGGCTGCCGTAGTTTTTGCAAGCCCCGGCACTGACTCTAACAAAATATGGCCGTTACACATCATAACCACTAAAAGAGAAAGCCCCAACTGCTCCTGCCCCACCATTTTACCTGTATAATAGGTTTGAATGTTATTCAATATCTCCTTACTTTTTTCTATTTCCTGAACTGTAATTTCCTGATTGTTTTCCATTTTCCTTTCTACATCCTTTCATCATATCATTATAACATCTGTTGCAGCTATGAACTGCGCTCTTTTTTTATAGGCTAAAAAGAAATTTAGGCATCCGAATTTGCATTTAAAATATCTTTTGTAACATCAAAAACAGCTTTCAATTTTTTTAGTAATGCCCTGACAAAAAATACATCTATACAATTAACAAAAGAACCCACCCCATAACACACCATTTCCTTCTTTGTGAGCAGTCCATTCCTTTTTGCCCATATGACACATGCCAAGGCAGGCATCCCTAAAAAAATGGTACAGGCAAGATTGAGCACAACAAAATAAAACAATGCCAATAACACGCTAAAACAGTAAAGCATTACTGTTTCCGCTGTCGTAATATCCCTTTCAACTCCCCAATTCATCTTAATAATCACCCATACTATAACAGCTTCAAAAAAAGTCATGCAGATTCCTAAAGGAAACTGACAGCATTTCAATACAAAAACAATCCTCCCTGTTTCCCCTGCATCCCATTGATTCTTAAGGACAGCACGCATAACATACAAGACACACAGCAACGCAGATATGAACAGCATGACAGTTATGACAATAAGTATTTTTAGACCAATACCGATTTCAGAGAGCATTATGGAAAAAATAAGAAAATAAGGAAACAAAAGTCCCGGCAAAAATAATACATATTTTTTCATAATTTACACCAAGCCTCAAGCGAAAATGCTTGCATTTTATCCTTCCTTCTTTTTTCTTTTACCCTTACCCCATCAACGCTTTATGGTCACAACCGTCATCACCACAGCCACAATGAGCATAATTCCCCATAGTATAAATAGTGGAAAGAATATCCACACAAAAAGTAAGAAGGTGTCAACCGCTGCAGGCATTCCATAAATGTATTCATCCGTATTAAAACCATGATATGTTCCAAAAAGAAAACTGTCAAGACATTCTCTAAACAGCATCAACAACGGGATGATAACCGTAAGCCATGCCAATACTGTAAAAACAGTAAGCATCCTTTTCTTTTTTATCATTTTATTCTTCCTTTCAAACACACACATTGTTTCAAAATGTAACTGCTGATAATCTTTTTCCACGTTACACTTATATATATTTCTCTGATGCTGATAATCTGCCCGGTTTTCGTCTGAGATTTTACTTCCTTCGGCATTTCAGAGTGCTAATTTAATTAATACCAAATATCCATGAATCTTTCCAGCAATATATTGCAACATTGTTGCAACCAGTAGTTGCAGCCCTTTATTTATAAGGGATTACGTACCCATTGCCAGTCAATAATTCTGCAGAAATAAAATGATTATAAAAATAAATGTGGGAATATGGAAACATATTTTTAACAGAAACTCAGAAAATTAAGCCCGGAATGAAAATTTATCGTAAATTTTTAGAGCGTGCTAA
>JAIDHZ010000037.1 GCA_029052995.1 Lachnospiraceae bacterium
GTATACGGATACATGTCCGTGCCATGCAGATGAACATGTAAAAGTATTTGAGATTGCCATGGTGCAGGCAAAAATCACCTACAACCGCTATGGCTGGCATGATCCGCAGGGACGTTTTTTCGTCCTCAAGGAAGAACTGGAACGACATGGAGGTTTGGAATGTTATATTAGTAAAGTAGAAAAACAGGAGATTAAGGTAGAACCGTTAGTCATTCGTGCCAATGCGGGAGATTGTATTGAACTGCGTACCACAAACCTTCTGCCTGAATTTATTGAGGCCAGTCCATTCCAGCCAAGAACCAGAACGGATATTGTAGGCCATCACCTGCATTTGGTAAAATTTGATACCATTGTCTCGGATGGATCGGCCAATGGTTGGAATAACATTGCAGGTGCGAGGCGGTATGAAACATTAGTGGAGCGTTTTTTTGCCAACGAGGAGCTGCGGACGGTTTTTTTTCATGACCATCTGTTTGCCAATGTCCATCAGCAGCACGGATTGTTTGGAGCATTGATCATTGAAGAGGCGGGTGCTACGTTCCACAATCCGCAGAATGGAAAGGAGCTGCATTCTGGAACACAGGCGATTATCCGCAGAAAGGATGGCTCCTCTTTCAGGGAATTTACTTTATTTGTCCATGATTTTGCACTGCTTTTTGACAGAAAAGGCAATCCCCTCAATCCGCCGGAGGTTCCCGGCTCGCATGACGATCCGGGAGTGATGGGAATAAATTACCGGGCGGAGCCAATGCGGGAGCGGCTTCGTAAAAAAGAGGATCCGGCATATCTGTTCAGCTCCTTTGTGCATGGCGATCCCGCAACACCAATTCTTGAAACCTATCCGGGGGATGAACTGATGATTCGCCTGATTGACGGGGCGCATGAGGAACAGCATTCCTTCAATATTACGGGGATGTCCTGGAGAAAGGAACCAGCGGATTTAAAATCGCCGCTTGCCGCTTCCCAGACGATTGGAATATCGGAAGCGTTTAATTTGAATGTCACGGAAAAATACGGCGACGGAGACTATCTCTATTATTTCGGAGGTATCGATGATGCATGGCTTGGACTGTGGGGAATAATACGTGTGCATAGAAGGTATAGGAAACACTTAAAACCATTATGTCAGAGTAAAGGGAGGATTTATCCCCTTCCATCCTGCCCGTCGAAAGAAGATGTGGTTCGTCGTTATGAAGTTGTGGCTATACAGAAAAAGCTGATTTACAACCGATATGGCGACCATGATCCGTATGGACTGGTCTTTGTTCCCTTGGAGAATGTAGATAATGTACTGGCAGGAAAATGTATGCCTAAGCCGTTGATTCTTAGGGCAAATGCAGGTGACTGGATAGAGGTCACCTTGCACAATGCATGGAATCCCAACCATCCAATCCCTTACTTTTCGTATCCAAGGGTTCCTTTGGACAAAGAATACACACCATCTATGAGGGTTTCCCTGAATCCGCAGTTTTTGCAATATGATCCGGTCAGCGATTCCGGCATCAATGTGGGGTATAATGAAATGGAGCAGACAGTAGGGGTTGGCGAGAGCAAACGGTATCTCTGGCATGCGGATCAGGAATATGGGGCTTGTATCATACAATCCTTTGGAGATATGCGAAATCATCGTTATCATGGATTATTTGGAGCGGTTATTGTAGAACCGCCGGGAGCGGAATGGTATCGTAATTTTACAAGAAAAAAAGACTGCTTTGCAGAACAAGCCGTGATTACAGCACCAGGTGAGGAGAACTTTCGGGAATATGTCCTGTTTATTCAAAATGGAATCCGTCTGATTGACACAGAGGGGAATCTGATCCAGACGGCGGCAGAGGATAATGGAGAGCCAGTAGATGATGAGGATACGGGAGAAAAAGGCTACAATTATGCTTCGGAGCGCTTTGCCAATCGTCTAGCAGAAGATCCCAGGATATGGAAGGTCTTCAGCAGCAAAGTGCATGGAGATCCAGCAACACCTGTCTGGAAAGCATATCCGGGGGATCGAGTTGTCTTTCGGGTCATGATGCCTGCAGATAAGCCCAGAAATACTTCCATTGCGGTTCATGATCATATATGGAGGGAACAGCAGAAGGATCCGTTTTCCAGAATCATACCCCTGCAGGGAGGAGTCAGCATTGGCAATAAGTTCGACATAGAGCTAAAGGATGGTGCCGGGTGTCCCGGAGATTATCTGTACCGTTCGGGCAGCTTTGCATGGGATGTGGAATCAGGTATGTGGGGAATATTCCGGGTTGTAAAACGGACGTTTGGACACAAGTGCAAGGCAATATACAGGAAAATTCGGGAATGCTTTTGAGAATAACCCTTGCATATGCCTATTATAATTAGATTTGTAAGTGTTTTTTTATTTAATTTACAAAAATGCTTGAACTATAGCCTGTATTAACGTTATAATAAGGAAGAATATATTAATTTCAAACAAAGGAGTAATCATGCCATGGATATTGAAAAGAAAACAATAGTGATAGCAGATGATGCAGAGATTAATCGCGAATTATTGAAGCTGATTTTTGAAGATGATTATAATGTTCTTGAAGCAGCAAACGGCGAACAGACAATTAGTATTCTTGATGAAAAACATGATGAGATTTCAATGCTGTTACTTGATCTTATTATGCCTGGAAAAACAGGTCTTGAAGTTATGGAACACATGCGGAATAATGGATACATGGAGGATATTCCGGTCATTATGATTACCGGTGAGGCTACAGCAGAATCAGATTTAAGAGCATATGAGTATGGCGCTTCTGATATAATATACAAGCCTTTTGAATCCAGAGTTATCAAACGCCGTGCAAAAAATATTATGGATTTGTACGAATATAGAATGCACATTGAAAGGAAGCTGGAAAAACGAACCAAAGAGCTGATGGCAAGCAAAGAGAAGCTGGAAAAGAGTAATGAGTTTTTGATTAATGCTTTAAGCTCCGTGGTGGAATTTCGGAGCTTGGAATCCGGTGAGCATATAAAGAGGGTTAAATATTTTACCCGTATGTTCATGAATTATTTGAAGAACTATTATCCTGAGTATGGGTTGACAAAAGAACAGATTGATTTAATTGTCAATGCATCGGCACTCCATGATATTGGAAAGATTGCAATTCCCGATAATATTTTATTAAAGCCTGGCAAGCTTACACCAAGCGAGTTTGATGAGATGAAAAAGCATACAACTTATGGCTGCGAAATTCTTGAAAAATTTAAGCAGGATGACAATGATTTCTATCGTTATTGCTATGATATATGCAGATATCATCACGAACGATATGACGGAAATGGATATCCGGATGGTCTTGCTGGAGAAGATATTCCAATCTGGGCTCAGGTTGTATCTATAGTGGATGTATATGATGCATTGGTAAGTAAGCGCGTTTATAAGACTCCCTATGCGACGGATGTAGCAATAAGAATGATTTATGACGGAGAATGCGGTGAATTTTCACCCAAGATTTTGAATTGTTTGGAAATGGCAAAGGAAGTTTTATTTGAGTCATCCGAAGCATTTTCTTACGCTGACGCTAATAATATTGAGAATAGTATTGGCTTAGGGGAGCAGGTGTAATTTTTTATTACAATAAATCAGCACCATTGGCATGGCCGGTGGTGCTGATTTGTTAAATTACCATATTTTTCATGAAATAGTCTTTTCATTTTAATGTAATCTATGCTATAATGAATTTTAATCGTGCAATGGGTTAATAATCTAAAACATAGATGAAAGGATAGACAGCATGTCAAGTCAGAATAAAACAGCGAAGCAGAATGTCAAAGAGACAGCAAGAAGACGGAGGGTAAAGCGGTTAAAAAGCCTGATAATTGGTGTTGTAGTTATTTTACTATTTTTGTCTGTGATTTTAAATTTTATTTTAGCATTTAAAGTGTTAAGGCTGGAACAAAAAGTAGAACAGCTATATTCACAGGAATATGTTCCTGATAATATGTATGTTTAGATGGAGGTAAAAATGAGTTTTTTTAAAGATTTTAAAGAAGATTTTGCACAGGCAATGAATGAATTGATGCCTGACAGCAATGAGATGTATGATGAAGAAGAACCTGAAGCAGAGGAAGAAGACGTTGTAAAAGAACCTGAAAAGAGAGCAAAGCAGAAAGAAAATACAGCGTTAGCAAAACAGAAAACATCTAAGACAGAAGTAAAACGCATGGTAAAGAAACCAGTGAAAACCATGGCTAAGAGTAAAGAAAATCAAGATGCTGTAGATATTGCCCCAGAGGATTTGACAGATTCTATTGATGATTTACTTGATCAGGAACTATATGGAAAAAATAGCAGTCAACAGATTTTACCGGATGATGATATGGAGGTAAATACTTTAGATATGTCAGTTGAGGAGATGCTAAGTCAGCTGGCAGCTAAGAATAGTTCGAAGAATGAAGAGCAGCTTTCTGTTGATGATATGTTAGCTCAGCTTGATGCTGCAGCAAATACAAACAAAATTACAGAGCCGGAAGAGGACATGACTGTAGATCAAACAGATATGGGCATGGAAGAATTACTTAATAGTATTGGTTCGAAGAGTTCTGATTCTGCAAAGCTTGCTAAATCAAGATTATTAGAGCAAAGCAGATTAAACAAGGATGTACAGGAAGAAAAGCCGAAGAAGAAATCTGTTAAAAAAGAAACAGAAAAAACAGTTGAAACTGAGAGTGAATTAGAAAAACTAGGTGAAACGGCTGAAGATATTGAAGCATTATTTGCGAAGCTTGAACCAACTCTTACAGAAAATAAAGAAGAACCTGAAGAAGATTTGGAGCCTGAATTGGAACCAGTGCCGGAAAAGAAATCTGTAAAGAAGCCGGAGAATAAGGTGGAGCAGGTAGAAGCATCAGAGGATGGAGATGTAAAAATAACAGAAACAGCACAAGAGCCGAAATTAAAGGTCATAGAAGAACCGGAAATGGAATCAGAGGTAAAGGAAGAAGCTTTAGAAAAACCGGAAAAGGCATCAGAGGCAGGAATAGAAACAGTAAAAGAACCGGAAACAGAGGAAGGAGAGCAGGATAGAACTTCAAAGAACATTCCGGAAAAAGAAAATGCATCAAATGCTATAGAACAGTTAAAAAAGATGAATGCGAAGAAGGAGAATAAAATGAGCCAGGAAAAAGATATTATTTCAATTAATGCAGTAGAGGAAGATAAAGATATAAAAGAAGAGACAAAAGAAGAAGTAAGAGAAGAAATAAGAGAAGAGGAATCATTTAATGCTGACGAAGCAGATACCGAAACAACCTATATTACAAAGGGAACAAAGATTAATGGTGATTTAGAAACAGATGGGTCTATTGATATTATTGGTACGGTAGATGGTAATATATCATGTAAGGGTAAGGTTGTTGTTGGTGGACATGTAATAGGTGATATTTCAGCAGGTGAAGTATATGCCAATAATGCAAAAGTAGAAGGCTCTATAAAATCATATGGCAGTGTTAAGGTTGGTGTCGGTTCTATGGTTATTGGATCTGTTGGAGGGGAATCCGCTGTTATTGCAGGTGCAGTTAATGGTGATATTGATGTGAAAGGGCCTGTTATTGTAGATTCAACAGCTGTAATCATGGGTAATATAAAATCCCGTTCTGTTCAGATTAACAATGGTGCAGTTATTGAAGGCTTCTGTTCACAGAGTTATTCTGATATTGATGTGAAGAGCTTCTTCGCATAATAAACAAAGGAGAATTTAATGGAAACGAATCGCATTTTATTAAAGTTAAGTGGGGAAGCGCTTGCAGGTGATAAACAGCAGGGCTTTGACGAGGAAATGGTTTTATCAGTTGCCAGGCAGGTAAAAACTGTAGTTGATGCAGGCAGGCAGGTTGCAATTGTAATTGGCGGGGGTAACTTTTGGAGAGGCAGAACCTCAGAGCATATGGATCGCGTAAAAGCAGATCAGATAGGAATGTTAGCTACAGTTATGAATTGTATTTACACTGCTGATATGTTTCGAATCGTGGGACTTGATACAATGATTATGACCCCTTTTCTTTGTTCCAATATGACAGAATTATTTAATAAGGATAAGGCCATAGAAGCATTAAAGAATTCTAAAGTTGTCTTTTTTGCAGGAGGGACAGGGCATCCATATTTTTCTACAGATATGTCAACTGTATTAATGGCAATTGAGATTTCAGCTGATGTTATATTATCCGGTAAATCCATTGATGGTGTGTATGATAGTGATCCAAAAATCAATCCAAATGCAAAGAAATACGATACAATGGAGATGAAAGACATTGTAGACCGTCAATTAGGTGTGATTGATTTGGCGTCTGCAGTGCTTGCCATGGAGAACCATATGTCTATGATGTTATTTGGCCTGAATGAGGAAAATAGTATTGTTAAGGCATTAACGGGAACATTTAGTGGAACCTTTATTAAGGCTTAGTAGATGGGAATTATTATTTTGGCATAAGAATATATATAAGTTTAGGAGGAGACGGATATGTTAAAACAGTTCGAAGAAAAAATGGAAAAAACCTTAGAAAATTTAGAGGGGGAATATGCGAATATTCGTGCAGGAAGAGCCAATCCCAATATTTTAAATAAAATTAAAGTGGATTATTATGGAGTTTCCACACCGTTACAGCAGGTGGGAAATGTCAGTGTGCCGGAGGCAAGGACAATTGTTATTACACCATGGGAATCCTCTGTTTTAAAAGATATTGAGAAGGCTATTCTTTGCTCTGATCTTGGACTGACGCCCAATAACGATGGCAAATCTGTCATATTAAATTTCCCGGAGCTTACAGAGGAGCGTCGTAAGGATTTGGTAAAGGATATAAAGAAAAAAGGTGAAAATGCAAAGGTGGCAGTGCGTAATGTAAGACGTGATGCCAATGATTATTTTAAGAAACAGTTAAAGGCAAACGAAATTTCAGAGGATGAAGAAAAGGATTATGAGACCAAGGTACAAAAGCTTACTGATAAGTATGTTGATAAAATAGAGTCAGCTACTTCAAATAAGTCAAATGAGATTATGACAGTTTAATCAGGAGGTAATTTTGGAGAAGATATTGAAGGCAATTAAAGACGAAAATTTAAATGTACCAAAACATGTCGCAATAATCTTAGATGGCAATGGAAGGTGGGCAAAAAAACGCAGTATGCCGCGCAATTATGGTCATGTTCAAGGATCGAAAACTGTTGAACAGATTATTGAAGATGGTTACAAAATGGGAATTGAATACATTACAGTGTATGCATTTTCTACAGAAAATTGGAAACGTTCAGAAGATGAGGTCAGCGCTTTGATGAAGCTGTTACAAAAATATTTGATTGATTGTATTGAGCGTTCTACCAAAAACAATATGTGTGTACGTGTGATTGGGGACAAAACAGGATTAGATTTAAAGCTTGTGGAAAAGATTAATGAGCTGGAGGAAGTTACTAAAAATGCAACGGGACTCAAATTTACAATTGCGATAAATTACGGTGGCAGAGATGAAATTTGCCGTGCAGTTAAAAAGATTGCAGGTAAAGCCGCAATGGGTAAATTAGAGATAGAAGAAATTACAGAGGATTTAATCAGCGCTAATTTAGATACAGCGGGATTAACTGAACCGGATTTGTTGATTAGAACAAGCGGTGAGGAGAGGTTGTCAAATTTTTTACCGTGGCAGCTTGCATATACCGAATTTTATTTTACCGACGTGTTATGGCCTGATTTTACTAAAGAGGATTTGCTTAATGCAATTCGATATTATAACGGGAGGGAACGCCGGTTTGGCGGAGTAAAATAGGCATATGAAAGAAAGAATAATAGGCGGTTTTTTCGTTGTGTTGATTACATTGATAATATTGATACCCGGAAACGCTGTT
The DNA here is from genome assembly GCA_029052995.1 of Lachnospiraceae bacterium. Lineage (GTDB taxonomy): Bacteria > Bacillota > Clostridia > Lachnospirales > Lachnospiraceae > CAG-590. The sequence goes on from JAIDHZ010000037.1 coordinate 7,853, forward strand.
TCTGCCTTTATATTAGAAGTGATTTCCTTGGTTGGACTGTTTGAATTTTTCAGAGTTTTTGGTTTGGAAAAAACAAGACTTTCTATTGTTGCATATTTGGGAACGATGGTTTATTACGTTTTTATGTATTTAGGGAAGATTCAATTTGTATTTCCTATTGTTTTGGCAGAATTCATGCTATTGCTTACTATATACGTATTCTGTATCTTATACACATATGACGCTGCCGACGACCTCTATGGTT
>JAIDHZ010000370.1 GCA_029052995.1 Lachnospiraceae bacterium
ATCCGGTCTGATACTGTGCTTTATCGCAACCTCCCAAACAGATGCCATACTATTATATATTTCATTATTTTCATCCATAAGAATTTTTTCTGCTTCTTTGGGCATCTTTGGATCATCCATCAATACCCAAAGCGCTATATGCGTATCAATCAAGACTTTCATCATCATTCCACCCCAAACATTTTTGCAATTTCATCGTTGCTTTCATCTATATCATATCCCTCTGAGATAAGCCTTTGCCCTTTGAGGCTGCCCATCCTGCGCGGTTTGCTCTGATTTTCATATGAACTGCCGACATTCTCCTTATGATCCAATGGAAGCACAACCTGCTTTACCACTTCTAACAGAATCCGCATAGTATCATCTGACAACCCCTCTATAGTTTCCATGAATTCCATTTGTAATGTTGACATGATATCACCTCATTCCTGATTTCCATTTTTTATGAAAAATATGCACTTCCCTAATTTGCATAAGCTCAAATCTTGCCTCTTTGCAGTATCTTGCCAGCTCTTCACCTGTAATGGCTATCTCCAAGGACAAACCAATCAATTCCTGCATCTTTTTCAAAACCGTCGCATCATCAAGGTCTTTTTTTTGCCCCAGTTTTATAAGCATCTTTGCTTCACCCTGGCTTATACCTCCTCGTAGTTTTCGCCCAAATGAAGCTCTCTTTCAAAAATCTCTTCATAATCCTGTAATTCGTGAAACATACCATCTACAAATACCTGATTACCTTCAATCCGGTATATCATTACAAACTTATGCTTCTCAAAGCGGATTTTTCAGTATTCATATTTTGCCAGAATCGGATCATCACACATTTTAAGCGAATCAGCAATAACCGACAGTCGCTTTTTGGTTTCTTTCGCATCTGCAAGAATTAACTTTGCCGCCTGTCTGTTCTTTAAGGTTTACAATGTATAATAGACAATATATCAAGCCTGCGCTTTGCGGGCGGCATTATAATTACCTTATAAGCCATATTGGGCTCTTATTTCATCAACTGCTTTATCAAAGTCTTCTCCCTCGCCACGTTCATAACATGCCTGCGACTGTGCAAGTTCCGATAAGATCTCGTTTCTGCCAAGTGGTTTATAAGGATTTTCACTACAAAAATTCATCAACAAAAACTGTTGTATCTCTTTCTGATGTTCTTCCGGAATCGTAGATAATAATTCCATATTTGCTTCCAGTATACTCATGAAAACCACATCCATTCTTCTTCTGCTACCAATATTATATCAGAGATTGTCAATTCTTACATTAGAAATTTTATGAAAAGCAAATTTTGATTATTTTTTCAGTAATTCTTTACATATTCTTCATATAGCACTGCTTTTTTTCCTTATGCCACGACGAACGAAGGTCACAAATTTGTAATCGTAACTGTTTACAAAGTACTCTGTTGCATATTCTGTATCATGCAATTTAACAATATCTTTTATTTATCACAATCATAAATCAACTGATTTCTCTCCAACTCTCTCTGCAATTCTTCTACCGTTGGCAAAATCGTCATATATTTTGAAGCGAATATCTGTTGACTTTCATGGAGCACAGAATATTTTACGATTGTTTCATCCTTATCCGTGCAAAAAATAATGCCTATTGTCGGGTTATCATCTTCTCTTCTTTTTAGGTCATCAAACATTCTTACATACATATCCATTTGTCCTATGTCCTGATGTGTCAGCTTTTTTGTCTTTAAATCAATGATTACGAAACACTTCAGAATATAATTATAAAAAACCAAATCAATATAAAAATCTGTTGTTTCTGTACATATTCTCATCTGTCTACCCACAAAAGAGAACCCTTTTCCCATTTCCAGCAGAAATTTCTGAAGATTATTTATAATCGCTGTTTCCAGATCACTTTCCAAGTGATTGATATTTTGGGCAATTCCCATAAATTCTAACACAAATGGATCTTTAACAAACTCTAATGCTTTATTCTCTTTATCATGTAACTGTGTAGAAAGCATTCTTTTATAATAGCCACTCTTGATATTGCGTTCCAAAACTCTTACAGACCAATTTTCAGTTACAACCTCATTTAAATAAAAATTTCTTTCTTCTTCATCTGAGATTCTCATTATACTTCTTAAATGAGACCACGGAATTTTACCAACTATTGAAAATCCATATGAATCCTCTAGAAATATCAAATAAAACTGACGGCAATTTCTCAAATTTGCTACTGAAAAACCTGTTCCGAATTCATCTGATAACTGTTTTGATAGATTTTTTATCAAATAAGAACCATATCGTGCTTTCTTCTCACCATATTGTTCCTGCTCAACAATTCTCCGTCCTACATTCCAATACGTATATGTCATGATTCCGCTAGCACTACTGTATGCCTGTTCCCTTGCCTGCTGTAATATAAACCGCACATCTTCATAAAATTGTTCTTCATCCGTTGCTATCAATTAGGACATTTTTTGTTCTATTACTTCCTTCTTTTTCGCCATATGACCTCCATTGGATTCGCTACACACGTGTAGCGAATTCGTCTTTCAATTCACTTTTCATATTCTTTTTTATTCCTCCACAAAACAAAGTCTAACGTTTCAAAATCAATCTACATCTTTCCTTTTGACATCCTCATACAGCTTAAATGTTTTAGCCATCGCCATCATTATTTTTATCACAGTATTATCCATATCCGATGATGTGACTTCTATTTCTAACTTAGGCACTTTAGGTATCATGGAGGAATAGTTTAACGCACTACAATTATACAATTTTTTAACCATGTCTTTTTCTATTCCTATTTCATCAATAAGCTCTTCTTCATTTTTAAGAGTAAGCAACTAACACGACATAAATAATCAAAATTATCCCCAAACAATCAACCTTAAACTCTCCTAATGTTCTACTATAATACTGCTGCATAAGTTCCTTTAACAATTTTGCATGCTCTCCAGGATCTGCATTTTCTATGAGCTTATAATAAGCCATATATAGAAAAGGTTCTTCTATCTGCCCACTTCATACTTCTAATTAACTCTTTGCTATCAGCATTTTTAAGATATTGATAATAATTGTCTCTTATTCTAATACATAACAAATCCTCCCATTTCTATAACTAATTACCTTTCAAGTATTTTTCTACTTCCCGATCAAACTCCGAAATATATTCTTTATCCTGTTTCACACGAAATACCTCATATTCCTGTTCTGCTTTTTTCATAGCAGCTTCATGTGATATTTTCCCCTTTCCAAGCAACACTTCTCGTCTATTATTCGCCAAAAACTGATCTGTCTGTTCCACCCAGTCCTGCATACTCATTAAAATTTCATCTTCTGCCATCAGTTCAGCATAATCAATGAACATTGTTACCAACCTGTTCAAACGAGATAGTTCCTTTTCATTTAAATAATTTTTAGCAACACCTATATCTCGCTTTAATACTTTGCCATCTGGCGCATCCTTCCAAGTTGTCAACCCCATAGCCGGCCTTTCTGAATCTGCACGTTCATATATTAATTCAGCCGCCGTCTTTCCAGTAACTGCAAAATGAAGCTTATTTTGGACAAAAGCATAAAAATTCTTTGTGATTTCACTGTTTTTATCATAATCATAGCTACATTGCTCGAATATATCCGTGATTTTCTGATAGGCTCTACGCTCACTTGCCCTGATTTCCCGGATACGTTCCAATAATTCATCAAAATAATCTTTTCCAAAGGGTTTGCCATTTTTCAACATATCATCATTTAATACAAAACCTTTAATAATATATTCTTTTAATGTTTTTGTTGCCCACCGCCGAAAGTGTGTTGCCTTTTTTGAATTTACACGATACCCAACAGCAATAATCGCATCCAGATTATAAAATTCTTGTTCACGTTTGACTTTTCTTTTCCCTTCCATTTGAACTATTTCCATTTTGGAAATAGTTGACTCTCTTATAAGTTCTTCTTCCTCAAATATATGGGCTAAATGTTTTGAAATAGCTGGTATCTTAACATCAAACAGTTCCGCCATCGCCCTTTGTGTCAGCCAAAAAGTCTCATCCTTAAAAAATACATTTACACATATATTCGTATCTTCTATCTGATATAATACAATTTCATGTTCCCGATCCACTTTTACACTCCTAACTCCAATTTCTAATATTTTGATAATCTATATTCTCCAGTGTTATTTAGTCCATATCTACCCATTTCATCCACAAAACACGGTATAATTAGCACCAAATAACACTAAATAATGTGTTTATAACACCATTTGCAAATTAGAACACAAAATACTGCACTGCATTTTCAGGGAACATCTCCTTGAATTCTCCGTATAGCTGTGCAGCTACCGTCTTATTGTGGGCGATTACGAGCGTTGGCTTCTGTAATTCCTGAATGACGTTTGCCATCGTAAACGTCTTGCCGGAACCCGTAACTCCTAGTAAAGTTTGGATTTGATTGCCTTCCTGAAAGTCTTTTACAAGAGCTTCTATGACCTGTGGCTGGTCGCCTGTCAGTTCATATTCACTGTGAAGTATAAATCTATTTTGCGCAGTTTGCACAAATACCATCTCCAAAAGTCGTAACAAAAATGTTCGCCTATTCGCCCGAAATTTGTCCATGTGCATTTCCACTTTTCACCCAAAACTGCCTCTGAACGAATGAGCGTAACCTTTTTGTGTTTTTCTTACTATGAATAATCCCAAAAATTCTTTCCATATTTCCACACGAAGTACACTACGCTTTCTCTATCTAATGATAACACACGCTTAATACGTGCACAACTTTTAATTAATATAAGTGTATAGGCAGCAAATGCAAAGGTAGTACTGTTTTATGGATAAAAAAGAAGAAATGAAAAGACGGTGGCAGCCGAAAGAACTTAGGGCTGCCATGATGTGCAAAGCCTCGTTGTCCTCATGCAATGTCCCGAAAATCTGTTATTGAAAGCCTTCACCTAATTGAATATAATTAAAGACAATATGAATATTGATTAGAGGTGAACGTTTTGTTAAGACAGATAAAATATTTCCAAGCTGTTATAAGGAACAATAATTTTTCAGAAGCAGCTTATGAGTGTAACATCTCTCAATCTGCTATATCACAGCAGATACAGGCATTGGAAAAGGAGTTAGGATTTCCGTTGTTGGAGAGAAAGGGACGTAAGTTCGAACTGACACCCGCAGGGGAATTTTTCTATAAAAAAAGTCTTGCGCTGGTTGCCGATTATGAGCAGATTATCAGGGAAGCAACAAGGTTAGCAGGCGGGGAACAGGAGTGTTTGAAGGTGGGATTCTTGCGCTGTTACAGCGGACAGGAATTTCATCTTGCATTGGAGGAATTTGTGGGTAAGTATCCGGATATTCCAGTGGAGGTTTTTTATGGCAATCATGACGAACTGTATCATATGCTTTTAGAGAATACAATAGATTTGGCGTTTAATGACCAACGCAGGGCATTTTCAGATGAATTTATGAATATGCTCCTTATATCTTCTGTGGCACATATAGAGATTGCGAGCAGAAACCCAATGTCCTCTCTGGATAAAGTTACAGTGCAGGAATTAAAAAATATACCCTGTATCCTTGTGTCATCAGAAGCGGAAAAAGAAACCGAGGCGGAATATTACAATACGATTGTCGGGTTGAAGGGAGAAAAACTGTTTGCAGATAATATTGAAGAGGCGAGGACGCTTGTGATCAGCGGAAAAGGATTTATGCCAAGCGAGGGAACACCCATAGAG
>JAIDHZ010000371.1 GCA_029052995.1 Lachnospiraceae bacterium
ATGCTCAGATAATATCTTTATAAATAAAACATTATTGCTTACTGTTCCATTCCATTCCTGCAGTTCTGTCCCCCTATCAGCTATTAATGATATTTCATTGTCCACAACCAGCATAAATCTAGATGCCAAATGCTCTTTAGTCATATTTCTATGGTGCGAATAAAATTCCACATCACTCTCTAAATCCAAATCATAAAATGAGAACACTACTATCCTAACTTTGTTTTCTTTTAACGTTTGGAATTCTTCTTTGAAACATGACAAATCAAAATCTGCATTAATATAAACATCGTTTTTAGCATTTTTCAAAATACCCTTTGCTTTAAAAATGGCAGTTTCAAACCCTCTGAAAACAAGATTAATATTTTCTCGTCGTAATTCCTGATAATCTTTTAATTGTTTTTCTGATTCCTCCATAGCATTTATCATTTCAAAACGCATTTTTCCTAAAATCACTTCAGGTTCTTGTGCTATATACAATGCAGTATCGTTAGGTACCATTTCAACCATACCTTTTTCTAACATATGTTCTAAAGCATTGTATATTGATGTTCTCGATATATCTATTTTTTTAGCTAATTGATATGCCGATAAAGGTTCTGTTCCTAATAATGCTAAATATATCTGTGCTTCTAACTTTGAAAAATTTAACCTTTCTAAATTCTCTTGAATTCTCATAATATCTTAATTCCTTTCATCATTAGTTGTCTATTTTGTGCAACCATTATACATTATTTGTAAAATTCCTGCAAGTACAAAATTATTGATGTACTAAAAATCAATTATAAATCTTATTACCGACACACCCTTTGGGAGTGTCAAAAACACACTTATGAAGTAAGTAAAGGAGGTGATGAAACAGGTATAGCATACCTGGGCAGTGGCGGATTTGATTTAGGAACGGTTTCCAAAGCTTAACAGCAAAAGGGAGGATAAAACATCCTCCCTCATGGCATTCCCTATCACTCATTATGCCTGCGATATACTAACATATTATTCCAGCGAAATAGTAATTGACCTCTCTTCGTCAAAGGTTTCCGTTCCCGGAACACGCAGACCCTGTTCATCCACTTCCATGCTATACGGAACTAATGTAATGGTCTTTGACGTATAATCCAGACCTTCAAAAACAAGCTCTAATGTTTCACTGGCCACCCCATCCTCTTCCACACAACTGGAAGAAGAATAACTTTGCATATAATCCATATCCGTAAATCGTTTTCCTTGTGCATCCATCAATGCATACCCTTGGGCTATATATTGTTCAAGGCATTCCTTTGCATTTTGCCCTGTTATCTCATAATGAAGTGTCATTTTGATTACAGACGGCGCTACAGAGATTTTCGACACCTCCACCGAACCTTCTTTCAAATCCAGCCTCTGGTCAGCCACTTCTCTTACTGTTTCCAATCCATCTGCAGGAATAACAAAGGCAAACTGATCCTTTCCCCCCGGCGTGTAAAGCTTTGTTATTACCTCCAGGGTTCCATCCTCTTTCTCGGGTATTTTATCTAAAATGCTCACCTTACACAGATAATGTCCGGATCCTGCCGGCTCTTCCACCATATACTCTTTTCTACAATCCACGCCATTAACATAGATATGATCGCCAAAGCTGTATTCAAAGCTGCTATCCGCCGCATCTGTTGCATCTGCCCAGAGCATCAATGTGCTGCCGTCTATATATGTATTTGTTATGGTAAGCACCGCCTCCTCCGTTTCTGCTGTTTCTGATACATTAGCAACCTGTCGTCTTCTCTGCTCTTTCTCATCATATTCCTCTAATAATTCACCCTGGCGTTCCTTTGCATCCGGATCTGACTGTACCAAGCCTTCTGCCTGCTTTCGGCTATTGCCAAGTCCGGCCAGGAATTTTTCCACTGCCGGAAGCTCTGCCGCCGCCACAGTTGTGCATGCCAGTAGCAGACAGGCTGCCACCGGTGCCGCCATACGCCCCAGGCGGACTTTTCTGTCTCTTTCCCGTCTGTAAGCCTCTCCATGTAATCCACGCTCCACAGCTTTATCTACAATATTCCGAAAATTCATTGGTGTTTTCGGGCAGCTCCGTTTCAAATCCTCACGAAATTTTTCATAATCTACAAAATTCATAAGCTTCCTCCTCTAAATCCTTTTTTAACTGCTCTCTTGCCCTGCTCAGTCTGCTCTTTACTGTTCCCTGCGGAACACGCAGCATTTTTGCGACCTCTTCTACAGAATATCCCTCCAAATGGTGTAAAATGACTACCAGTCTATGCTGCTCCGACAACCCCATCACCGCCTGGTATAAATCCAGATAATCATTTTGATGATATGAAAATTCCGGGTTATCTTCCTGCAGGCAGACTGTCTGTTTCCGCCTTTTTTGAATGTGATAGCACTCATGAATCAAAATACGGGTGAGCCAGGTTTTTGCATATTCATCCTGTTTCAACGTATAGAGTTTTTCAAATGCAATGGCAATTGCTTCCTGCACCGCATCTTCACAATCCGTATCACTTCTTAAAACAGCATGGGATACTCGGTAAAGGCTGTCTGTAGCTGCAAGCACCACACCGGCAAATTCTTCTTTGTTCATTACTTCTCCTTTCCCGCCTGTTCTTCCATTTTCAAGCTTCACTCATTTTGCATGCAAAAATAGGTATAAAACAAATTCTTTTCATTTGCTTTATACCTATTAGAGGATTCAGGAAGTAAATGGTTCCATGAATTTTATAAATAACTCTTCAGCTTATCCACCATATCAAGCTTCTCCCATGGCAAATCCAGATCGGTACGTCCGAAATGGCCATACGCTGCGGTCTGCTTGTAAATCGGACGGCGCAGGTCTAACATTTTGATGATACCTGCCGGGCGAAGGTCAAAGTTTTCACGGACAATCTCCACAAGCTTTAACTCATCAAGCTTTCCTGTACCAAAAGTATCTACACGGACAGATGTGGGACGTGCCACGCCGATAGCATAGGACAACTGAATCTCACATTTGTCGGCAAGTCCTGCTGCCACAATATTCTTTGCCACATATCTTGCCGCATAGGCTGCGGAACGATCTACCTTTGTACAGTCTTTGCCGGAAAATGCTCCACCACCATGGCGTGCATATCCACCATACGTATCTACAATAATCTTACGTCCGGTAAGCCCGGAATCACCATTTGGCCCTCCAATAACAAAACGACCGGTTGGATTGATAAAGAACTTGGTATCTGCATCCACTAATTCCTTCGGTAATACCGGATCAAATACATATTTTTTAATATCCTCATGAATCTGCTCCTGCGTTACGTCTTCTCCATGCTGGGTAGAAAGTACGACAGCCTCAAGGCGAACCGGCTTTCCCTCCTCATCATACTCTACAGAAACCTGCGTTTTCCCATCCGGACGAAGATAGGGAAGAGTACCATCCTTTCGAACCTCTGTCAGCTTCTTTGCAAGCTTGTGTGCAAGACTAATGGGATACGGCATATACTCCTCTGTCTCATTGGAAGCAAAACCAAACATCATACCTTGGTCTCCGGCTCCAATAGCCTCCAGCTCTTCATCACTCATCTGATTTTCCTTTGCCTCTAAGGCTTTATCCACACCCATGGCAATATCTGCAGACTGCTCATCAATGGCGGTAATGACACCGCAGGTGTCACAGTCAAAGCCATACTTTGCACGGTCATAGCCAATCTCCCGAATAGTATCCCTCACGATTTTCTGAATGTCCACATAAGCGTTGGTGCTAATCTCTCCCATTACCAGAACCAGTCCGGTGGTAATAGAGGTCTCACATGCCACACGGCTGTTGGGGTCCTGTGCCATTAAGGCATCTAACACTGCATCTGAAATCTGGTCACAGATTTTGTCAGGATGTCCCTCAGTTACGGACTCCGATGTAAATAAACGTTTCTCCATTTTCTTTTTCCTCCTGTAAATGAACTTGATATTTTCAACTGCATTTCATCTCGAAGGCTTTTCCAAAAAATCCCGGCAATCCATCTTTTATCAAAGTCTGCCTTACACAATGATTTTTGTATTAAAAAAACCTTCAATCCAAGGATTTGAAGGCTTGCTTAATTCGTATATTCAAATCCCCTTATTGATCGATTGCTTTCGCTCGCATCAGGCCGGCACCTTCCGTACTACGGGGTTGCCGTGGCTTCACAGTCCCTTCTGACTCCACCACTCTGAATAAGAGAAATTGTGCAGTTTTAAAGTTTTACAACTTCGATAAACAGCATACAACATTGTATGCTATTGGTCAAGTGTTTTTTACAAAATGAACCCTGCAAACGAACTCGTTTATAAAAAATACGGAGCTGCCATCGGCAGCCCCTTTCTCATTTCGGAAGCATAATACTTTGCTAAACGTCCTGTTTTCAAAGTCAACAACCCCTAATTTTATAAATTTGCTTTATCTGTCTCTAACAGACCCTCCATTTCCTCCACCATGGAGTTAATGGTATCTACCTGTTCAGACAATGCAAGAATCTCACTGGTACTGCTCTGTACCATGCTTGCAATATTGGAAAATTCTTCACTCGCCAGACGGATGCTCTCTGCAATATCTTCATTCGCTTCTACAGTTCCCTGAATCACGTTGCTCTGGATACTGCGGATTTTCTCAGCTTCTTCAATCGCTTCCACTGATTCCATCAACAGCTCTATCATTGTGCGGACGCCTTTCACCGTCTCTAGAATCACTTTATTCTGATCCAGAAGCTGCTCGACATTCCCTCTTATATACTCAGAAACATTGTGCGTTCCTACCTGCACACGGTTTACGACTTCACTGACATTCTGCAGGGATTCCTTCGTATTAACAGCCAGAGTTCCAACCTCCGAAGCAACAACGGCAAACCCGCGTCCCGCCTCTCCGGCGCGCGCTGCCTCAATGGAGGCATTTAATGCAAGAAGGTTGGTGGACTCTGCAATCTCATTGATGATATCCAAAGTCTTTCCAATTTCCCCTGATTCAACCAGAAGCTTGTCCGTGACCTCCTTCGTTTTGTCCGTGGAACTCTCAACATCTTTGCTCATATTCATCAGGTGGTTTAACGACTTTTCGTTTGCTTTGGAAATCTCCACCAGTTCTCTGGAAATGCGGTTCACATTCTGCATTTTCAATTCCATATCACGGCTGCTTTCCTTCAGGTTCATCAGGTTCTCCCTGTTCTGCTCAGACCTGTCCACCATCTGCTCGCTGCGCTCCAGCAGGCTTTCACTGATTGCAGACAGTTCCTCTGTGGAAGCACTTTCCGACTGCGCTGTTCCTACC
>JAIDHZ010000372.1 GCA_029052995.1 Lachnospiraceae bacterium
GGATAGAGCAGGAATTGCTACAGGCTGAAAACGCATTGAAAGAGGCAATGCAGGAACGTAAGATTCATGAAAAATTACGGGAAAACCAGTTAGAGGTATTTTTGCAGGAATTAAATAAAGAAGAAATGAAAGAAATTGATCAGTTAGTAAGTTACCGGTATAATAATGTTGAGTCAGAAGAGGAGATTGATTATGGCAAATAATAACAGAAAACAAGTTGATGATAATGAAGAACGTCTTGGCGGCAAAATCTTATCCGTAATATTTGTAATACTGATTTTAATTGTCTGGTTTGCAATCCTTGCAGCATTAATTAAATTTGATATTGGAGGTTTTGGCAGTTCTATTTTGAGGCCCATTTTGAAGGATGTACCTTTGGTCAATAAGATTTTGCCGGTACCTACGGAAGATGAATTGGCCAAGGAAGCAGAAGAAAACGGAAAAGAAAACCAGATAGCAACACTTTCCCAGGCTAAAGAAATGATTATGAAACTGGAGGAGGAAAACGAAAAACTCAATAAAAATAACAAGTTATTAAAAGAAGAAAATGCAGATTTAGCCAAGCAGATAGAACGGCTGCAGGTTTTTGAGGACAATCAGAGTGAGTTTCAGGAACAAAAAGAAAAATTTTATCGTGAAATAGTCTATGGAGAAAATGCTCCGGATGCCGATACATATATTAAGTGGTATGAGAGTATTGATGCAGCTTATGCCGAAGCAATCTACAGGCAGGTGGTTTCAAGAAAGTCTACAGATTCCGATTTGAAGGATCTGGCAAAAACATATGAGAATATGAAACCGGCTGCTGCGGCAGCAGCACTTGAAAAAATGAGTGACAATTTGGATACTGTGGCGGAGATTTTATCTGCGATGAAAGCGGATAAGCGTGCAAAAGTCATGGATCAGATGGATGCTGCATTTGCGGCAAACGTAACCAAAAAACTTATGCCGTAACCACTATTATTATGAAAGGAGGCAGAATATGCAGGTGAATCAAAATGCGAATGCTGTGAATTTTATGCAGACTGGTAGTCAGCAAAATACAGCTTTTAAAACTGCAAAACCAGGTGAAGGTAAAGAAGAACAGGATTTTGCAAGCTTTTTAAAGCCGTCTGCTCATAAAAACAAGCAGCAATTGTCAGATTTTAATGAATCAGAGAAAAACAAAATTCAAAAAAAGTCTGACATTGTAACAACAGAAGTTGAAAAAACAGACATCAAAAAGTCAAATGCCGGAAAAACGGACAGCACATCTCCAAACCAGACTAAGGACTTAAGACGAGCAGCAAAGGGCGGGCAGCAAACTGATACCGAGGATAGTACTATAAGTACTGATACTGTACCTGATGTTGAACCGGTGGAAGTGTCAGTGAAAGAAGATGAATCTGCGTTGACAGAGGAGGAAACAGAGGTACTTCTTGAAACGATCAGCCAGCTTTTGCAGACGGTTATGAACCAGTTTGGACTGGCTAAGGAGGAACTTGCTCAAAAGCTTGAAGGTTTTGGAATGAAGGTGGAGGATCTTTTTACGCCGGAGGGAGTTAAAACGTTTTTCCTGAATATGGAAAATGCGGAACCCTGTGATTTGCTTGTGAACGAAGAACTTAATTCACAGTTAAATAATTTTGTGAATGAGATGAATCAGGAAATGGAGCTTATAGATCTTCCATTGCAAACGGTAGAGGAATTTATTAAAAACTATGATCAGAATTGGATTTTAATAAATGACAAAGATAAAACATTTGTTTTGGATGCTGAAAAGGCAGTTCCTGATAATGAAGAAACGTTAAATGGTGTTTTGGATAATAATGATAACGTTATTATTCAGACAACAGTTACAAATGAACCTGAAGTCATTGTGAGTGACCACAGGCAGATGCCAGACCGGGATGTACAGATAAAAAACCAGGATGTACAGGTGTCAAATCAGGATGTGAAGGTGCAAAATCAATATGAGCAGATGCCAAACCGGGATGAACAGGTGCCAAACCAGGATGAACAGATGCAAAACCAGGATGGGCAGACGCCAAATCAGGATAAACATGCATTGGGGCAGATTGTAAATGATGATAAACAGGATGGGAACATGTTAAAACAAAGCCGGCAGGAGTTATCATCAAATGAGGATGCAGCACCAAAAGATAATACTTTACCGGAAATTCGAAAGCCGGACACAGGCAGTAATAAAAATTTCTTTGAAAATTCGATTTTACAGTCAATCAATGAAGCTTTTAATAAGGTTAATGAAATGACATCAACCGAGGAAACGCAGATTAGCGGCCGGCAGATTATTGAACAGATTGTAGAACAGGTTAAAGTTGAGATGAATCAGAATACATCTTCGTTAGAGCTGCAGCTTTATCCGGAGCATTTGGGTAAAATACAGATTCAGGTTGTTTCTAAAGACGGTGTTATGACTGCTAGAATTGCTGCTGAAACTGAAACTGCAAGACAGGCTATTGAAAATGGGCTTTCTAATTTGAAAGATGCCATGGAACAGCAGGATTTAAAAGTTGATGCTATTGAAGTTATGGTTTCTACTACCGGATTTGGTAAGAGTGATGAAGAACAGAATATGGAACAACAGCAGAAGAGTTCAAAATCAGGCCGCCATATAAATCTTTCAGATATTGAAGATGAAGATAATCTGGAAGATACAGCTGAGATGGAAAAGATGAGGGCGGTTGGAAGCAGTGTAAGTTATACGGCATAATTTACTAAAGTTATTAAAAAAAGTGCCGATATAATATTAAGGGTGCTTAAAGCCCCTAATTTATTACTAAAAGGAGGTATATTATGGCAGATGTAGGAGGAGTTGGTGCTTCACAAACATCACAAACGCAGACAACAGCGGATACTCAGACAAAAAAGAGCAAGAATGCTATTGACACTTCAAAGGTAGCGTCCGCAACAGACACAAAGAAAAACGGTAATAACTCACTTGATAAAGATGCATTTTTAAAGCTTTTAGTTACGCAGATGCAGTATCAGGATCCGTTAGAGCCAACATCAAACACGGAGTATATGTCTCAGATGGCACAGTTTTCTTCCGTTGAGCAAATGCAGAACCTGAATACGCTTTTTACAAATGGTCAGGCTATGAATCTTACCGGTCAGTATGTTATATTAAATGTACCGGATGCAGCAGGAAATATTTCCCAGGTAAGTGGTTTGGTGGATTATGTAACATTAAAAGACGGTGAGACATATTTTCATATTGGAGAGGAATATTATAAGTCCTCGTACTTAGATTCCGTTGTCAGTCTTGATTATTTAGAGTATCTTGCAAAAAATGCAAACAACGAACAGAGTAATACAGAGGGTTCAGGCGATGATGCAGGTGGAAACGATGATGATAAGGATAAAACAGATGGAACTGAAAATGCATAACCTTAAGGAAAAGGGGCGGTAAACATGAATCCTTTACAGAATTCTTATTTGTCAATTGAACAGGCTAAGGACACATATTTTAAACAGTCTAAGCAGGGTAAGCTGCAGCAGGCAGATGACGGGCAAACACTTTCCTTTGAGCGGATTTTAAACAGATTAAGCGAGGAACAAAATGAGTCTCGTGGCGTTACTTTTTCAAAACATGCAAATGACAGGCTGCAGAGCCGTAACATTAATTTGGATGAAGAACAGCTTAATCGTCTTAACCAGGGAGTTAAACAGGCAAAGGAAAAAAGTATTCAGGAATCCCTTGTGATGATGGACAATATAGCATTTATTGTAAATATCAAAAATAATACCGTTATCACTGCAATGGATCAGCAAACAAATGATAGTAACGTATTTACAAATATAGATGGTGCAGTTATTGTATAGCCGGACCTTAGGGGGGCTATTAATTCCCGACTGACAGAGGGAATAGGCATCAATGGAATAGGAGGTCATTTAATTATGATGAGATCACTTTATTCTGGTGTGGCAGGTCTTAAAACACATCAGACAAAAATGGATGTAATAGGTAATAACATTTCTAATGTTAATACAGTTGGATTCAAATCCAGCTCTGTATTATTTAAGGATGTTTTGTATCAGACAACACAGTCGGCAAGTGGTTCAACCGCTACCACTGGTGGTACGAATGCAAAACAGATTGGTTTGGGAACAGGTGTGGCTACAATTGCAACCTCCCAGATGTCAGGCTCGGCACAGTCTACTAATAATCCGTATGATTTAATGATTAACGGAAGTTCGTTTTTTATAGTCAACCGCAACGGCACTAATTATTTTACTAAGGTTGGTTCCTTCAAAACAGATGATGCCGGCAATTTGGTAACCGGTGACGGTGATTATGTAATGGGTTGGCAGGTGGATCCTGATGATCCGACACAGATTAAAAGAGATACGGTATCTGCACTGAGACCGGAGGCGCAGGAAAATAAGACAGCTCCCCCGGAAATGACATCAAAGACATATATGACAGGTAACATTGCATCAACGGATCCTAATCTGGACACGACGGAAGGTGCGATTACAACAGTATCAATTTATGATAACTTAGGGTATAGCTACACTGTAAGATTCAAAATTCAGCGAAATGCAACTGATCAGTCAGGAAGCTCATACAATTTGGTTGTTGATTCTATAAAAGATCAGAATAATGTGGATATTGTTGGTCCGGATGGTGATTATACGGCAACTTTGACCGGAATACCGACTATTAGATTTGACCCTGATACCGGTGCATTTGTTGGTATGGGAACGGCGGGTGTTAAGAGTGTGGAATTACAGATTACACCGAAAAACGCTACTACAGGAAATGTATTTCAGGATATGACAGCTGATCCAAGGGTTACCGGAATCGAGATAGATTGCTCCAATCTTACTATGTATGGAACCAGTGGTGAGTGTGATGTGAAAACCCACAGGGGTGGTACGGATGCTACGGGTGCCGGACGTAAGGTAGGTGTGCTTACGGATGTCAGTATAGATCCCCAAGGTAAGATTTACGGTGTATATGACAATGGTGTTAATAAACTCTTAGGTCAGATTGCTGTGGCAAACTTTATTAATCCTGCGGGACTTGAAGCAATTGGTGGAAGCCTGTATAAAGAGACAAAAGCTTCTGGTGAATTTGACGGAATAGGTCAGAATATCACCGAAGCAGGCGAAAAAATGACCCAGGGAGTGTTAGAGATGTCAAATGTGGATCTTTCGCAGGAGTTTACCGAGATGATTGTTACTCAGAGAGGTTTTCAGGCAAATTCTAGAATTATTACAGTATCAGATACTTTAATTGAGGAATTAGTCAATCTGAAACGATAATTAAGTAAAAAATAGGACTATTTGTAATTGGCATTTTTTGCTTGCACAATAGTCCTTTTTTGCTATAATACACATGGAAATGTGCGCTGCAAAAACCATGTGCACTGTAAAGGGCGCTATAATTATATAAGTGTAACGAATAATAAAAGATAATGCGGAGGTATTGAGAATGATAGAACTGACGAAAATTAACGGTGTTAAATTTACATTGAATGCCGATCTTATTGAGTTTGTGGAAGAGACACCGGATACAGTTATTTCATTGACCACCGGAAAAAAAATTATTGTTACAGAAGATAGAAATGAGATAACAAACCTTGTAAAAATTTACCGTAAAGAGATATATAGTGGATTTTTAAATTTATAGTAGAATTTGTGGGAATTTTGTGTTATAATATTTTAGAAAAAGTTTTATGGATATAAAACTTACGATAAAATTAATACATAATGGTGAGGTGTAAAC
>JAIDHZ010000373.1 GCA_029052995.1 Lachnospiraceae bacterium
ACATTTTGGTGCTACTATATACTAAAACATTTTCATATTTTTCATCTTAATTTCATGTAATAAATCAAATTCATTTTTATGGAACAATGCTCATGAAAATAAAGGATAAAAGTGCCTTAATCATCGCCATCCTTATTCCTATCGCAGTTGGAACATTATCAGCTCTTTTCAGTGGAAGAATGTCGTTATATTCTAAAATAAACAAACCTCCGCTTAGTCCTCCAGGATTTATATTTCCTATTGTATGGATAATACTTTACATTTTAATGGGAATATCATCTTACATAATTTATGAATCCGATAATTCTGAAAAATGGAAAGCCTTAAAAACTTATTCTCTTCAATTATTTTTTAACTTTTGGTGGAGTATAATCTTTTTTAGATTTTCTCTATACTTATTTGCTTTCCTTTGGTTGTTGTCATTGATTGCCATAATAGCAGTTATGATTTACCTGTTTTATCAAATAAAACCATTATCTTCATATTTGCAAATTCCATATCTGCTTTGGTGCTTATTTGCTGCATATTTGAATTTTATGATATACAGGTTGAATTGAAGCATTGTGGCAAGTCAAGTATGTGTTTATATTTGATTTACCACAAAATAAGACAAAATTTTCATTGACAATCTATTTACTTTTGCTCCTGTATGCACTATAATAAAATTATTCATGGTTATATTACCTCCTTTCGAAAGAAAGGAGAATGCGTATGGACATTTCATCTATCGTTCAACTTTTTCAGACACCTACTTGTATTCTTTTATCTATAACAATTTTGGTGTTAGCAAGTGGCTTTGTGCTTAAAAATTTACATATCAAATATAAAGATTTTGAGATTAACGCAAAGTCCAAAAAGAAGAAATATAAGAAGTAGTGTTCATTAAGAGAGTAAGGTCTTCTTCGGATTGCCTTATTTTCTTGCAGGCGGTATCTAATGCGCACTGCATGACAGGTTAATCAATACCTATTTTCTTTTGATATCACCCAAGGACATGTAAATAATATCTCGATCTGCATTGCTGGTAATGGAAAACCTTCTTCAAGTAATGAACACCCATTACAAAACCCTATTCTGTAATTTTCTGTAATCATAAACATTTCATCTTCATCTAAAAGATATACTGTTGTATCCGTATCAACCAACTCAGATTTAAGTCGCAAACATAACGGGTGAAAGATGTGTGTTTGCATTTTATCCTTCCTTGTTTTTTCTTTCACCATTCTCTCCTGTTCAACGTTATAGAAAATTTCTTATTCCTCTTCCTAAACAAGATTCATTTAACTAATTCCATTTCTATACACTTCCAAACTTCACCCATACAATGGTAGCTTTCTACATCCTGCAATTCTACTATTCTAAATCCACAAGCTTTATAGCATTCTAAGTCAACCGTATTGTTTTCAAAGACACCTAATGATACTTTTTTGACCTTGATAAAATCAAAAGCATACTGAATTGCCAAAGAAAGCATTTCTTTTCCATACCCTCTTCCACGTTTCGCATCATCAACAATCACAAAACCAAGCCGGATTTCTTCAAGATTATGATTATCAGGGAAACGCATGGTCAAATGTCCTATTATTCCGGTATCATCAAACGCTGTCATACCCCAGATTTTTTCATTTTCCTTATCCCTATCATAGTACCAATTCATATCCTCAGCAGTAATAGGATATTTCTCATAACGGTCTGCACTCCATTGCCGAAAAGCATACTCACTTTTTAACCATTTCGTTATAGTTTGTGCATCGCATGACTTATATGGTCTTAATCTCAACATAATGTTCTCCCGATTTGCAACTATTTTTTGATTTCCATGCTCCCATGCCGATAGAATACCACAGAAATCTACTTTTAGCTATCTTAACCCACCGTCAAAAACCAGTGGGATTGCGGTAGCCTTATTTCAAAATCACATATTTCTTATCAATCAAAATAGAATAATTCTTCAAACTTTTTGTCAAGAGCGATACATAATACGAGTGCCAGTTTTGCTGTAGGACTAAACTGCCCTGTTTCGATGGAACTGATTGTATTTCGAGATACCCCGACCATTTCAGCAAGCTGACTTTGTGATAATTTTAACTCTGCCCTTACTTCTTTCAAATGATTTTTTAGTATAAGTTTATCGTCCAAATTGCCACCACCTTACAAAATAATCAAATCATAAATATGTGCTGTTGAAAAAGCGACAACAATTATAGTATATAAAAATGCCATTACTCATTCATGCTTTTGCCGCAATCTAAACCACTTAATCCAAAATGTAGCCATTGATCCGGAAAATACGATTGCGTAAATTCCGTAATTGATACCACCGCCAGTGAAAATCTGCACTACGAAAAACACTGTCGCAAGAGCTATCATTACAAAATTAGCAACAGAATTTCCCTGCTTTAAAACTTCTTGTTCAAAAATATCCTTATTTTTATTTTCTTTTCTGCTTTTATCCAAAATTTCTTCTTTATTCATATCAAATCTCCAATCTTGATTATCAAATAATGCCTTTACTTTATGTGCGATAAAATTAGTGTCCCATGAAAAATCGTATTGTTGAAGCAATTGAAACTACTAACATAACCATAGCAATTATCAGAAATGAATTATCCTTACTCTTAATAAATCTATAAAATTGTCCTACGCATACCGAAATGCTAACTATTGCAGTTATATCCATAATGGGATAACCCTGCTTATCTCTAATGAAAGAGAAAACAGCCGCAGCAATGACCATTGCAATATATGTCCATCTCATAGACCTGTCTTTCATCTGAGTTTCCATCTCATCATTGCCCTCTTTTTGTGCTTTTTTAAGAATTTCTTCCTTGTTCATGTAAATACCTCCTAATAAATTCGCCAAGTTTTGTTTGCAATTATACAATACCATAGCCAAGTTTTCTTGTCAATATATCATGCCAAGTTTTATTTTCATTTTATATAATGGCACTTCCACACAATGCAGAAGTGCCATCATTCTAATCATTCTTAAATATATCTATTTCCTATTTTCAGCCATCAAAATACTATGTAACTTTCTCAAATCATCAACCGTATAATCCTGTCCAAAATCATAGTTTTTTGTCATCCTATCAACAAGCACGGTTTTAATTCCTAATGCTTTAGGTCCAAGTATATCATCACTTACCGAATCTCCTACAAACAGAACCTCTTGTGATGATAATCTATTTTTATCAAGAATTTTATTAAAGAACATCGGATTCGGCTTATAACATTTCAGATTTTCAGAAGTATATACCTTATCAACAATAATTCCATTTTTGTTCATTACCGCTTCCAGCACATCATTATCAGTATTGGAACCAATAAGCACCCTATAATCTTTGCGTAATTCCTCTATGACTTCTTTAGCCTCTTCAAACACTTCTCTTTCAAATGCAGCATCAAGCAATACATCTGTATCTTCCTCTGCACTTCTGCTTACACCAAATCTATCATAAAACATTTTTATTCTCGATACAAAAATATCACGCTCTGTCATAAATTCAGTCTCGGAAGTCGTATAACGCTTATAATATTCCTTCCATTCATCAACAAACATTTCATAATCAATCACTTTATTGTTGGCTACAATATTATGGATTATTTTCTTTGCCGAACCACCTTCACCAACCTTAAAAAGTGTACCGAATGCATCAAATATAATTGTGGTAATCATTACCATTTCCTCCAAACATTTATTTATACAACTTCTGATTCTCAAAACATCTTACCAGTATGTTTCCATATTGCCACGACATACGCATGAACCTTTCATTTCCCCAATTTCATATATCCTATTCATCTCCATCAACTACTTCAATCACAACAACAAATGCTTTCATTCCAATTTTCTATATAATACACATCTCCACCATGCCGTTCTACTATTTTTTTTACGATGGACATCCCCAAACCGCTGCCCCCCTTCGTATTTCTCGACTCGTCCCCGACACAAAATGGTTGGAATAAATTTTCCTTAACAATATTCGGCAATACATCTCCCCCATCTGCAAAGTATATATTAACATTACAGCCATCTTCTCCTGAAATCTTCTGTAAGGATATACAGCATTTTATTCCTTCTTTTGTGTGAACAATCATATTGGAAATTAGATTCTGAAATGCCCTGAGCAACTCAGTCTCATCCACCATGCACAGGTATTCCCCATGCGGAATATCAATATCAACTTCCAAGCCATGCTCTTCAAACAGCAAATAGTATTGTGCAATACACTTTCTTAAAAGCTCTGCCACATCCATTTTTTCCAACACCAACTGATAGGAATTGTTTTGAAGCTTTGTATATGACAACATAACATCCAACAGCTCATTCATATGAACAGACTGTTCACAGATTATCCCTAAGTATTCTTTTTTCTTTTCCTCTGGCAAGTTATCCTCCTGCAATACCTTTGCGTATCCTATAATCATAGTCATGGGTGATTTCAAGTCATGGGCAATATTGGAATACAAAAGCCGATTGTTCTCTTCCATTTTTGCTCTATTCTCCTGCATCTTTTGCAAATATTTACCATTACATTAAATGTGCTTCCAATCAAATACACTTCATTTGGTGAGTCTATACTGATTCTTGTATTTAAATCACCTGCGGCGATTCTATTCATATTTTCCACCAGATTTTTAAATGGTGAAGAAATTTTTTTATGTACCAGATATGCAAACAAACCCGCTGTTCCTATATCAAACAGAAAATCTCTCAATACATCATTCCACATATATTTTTAACTGATAACTCTTCCTTTGCATCCAAAATCACATTCCATGTATTCTTTTTCTTCATATACAAAAATAAAATCCCAGTTCCAAATAAAATTCCAATCGACCCGCTCATAGTTGTTTCAAAGTATTCCGTCATATGTATCTTTCCTGCATTCTCTATTATAGACCTTTCTCTTATAAACATCT
>JAIDHZ010000374.1 GCA_029052995.1 Lachnospiraceae bacterium
CTAGATCCTCGGTTCCATGGTAAAAATGATATATGTAGATTAAAGATTTCTCCATTTACATAATTTATTACCTCTGCCCCTACTACATATTTATAATTATAACTAATAATAATTTTAGGATTTATGCGTTTTACCATATCCAAATTTATCCTGCAACTTATTATCGAAAGAGATTCTCCTTTTTGTTCTAAATATGAAATCAATTTCAAGGCATTCCTGTTATTTGTCAGAATAATCACCTTCAGATTGTTTTCAGACAACTTCGCAGTTGAGCCATCTATTTCCTTGCAATATTTAAGACAATCTATTTCTTCTAATTCCTTATAATTACTTTTTTTGAATACTATCTGAGATGCTACATTATCATATTTTACACAAGCAGTAAGATTCTTTACTTTTTCCTGCATTTCATATTCTACCAACTGCAGCATATTATAACCATGACCCTGTCCTCTGTATTCACTTGCAATAAAATAGCTGATACAGCCTGTCTCCGCCTCACAGTCAATACAGACTTGTCCTATCGGTACATCCTCATAATAATATATGTACATATAGCACATCCGGTCAGCAAGCTTTTGAGAAAACCATCTACAATGCTCTTCATAAGATACAGCTTCCGAATGAAACGTATTCTTTCTGTACTGCTTATCATTTACCCATTCGAATAATATATCCCTATCCTTTTCACATACCTCTTGCAATTTATATTTCATCAGTTCCACCTACTATTTCTCTGGAGATTGGGGTGCCTCTGCTCACATCACATAATGTTTTTTTCCCTAAAACTTCACTCAGATACTTGGGTTTCATCCCATAACCCGGTCTTATAACCCTTATATTTTCTTCTGTCAACAGTTCTCCTGATTTTATATCTTTTACTGCAAATAATGATTTCCGGAACACTACACTGTCCTTCTCCTGCTCCGTAGGTCCATAAAACACCTTTCCCTTTGCTTTCTCAACCATACGAATATCACGAACCATATCTGCAAATTCCTGTGGCTCCATCGAAAATGATGAATCCGGATTTTCAATATCTCTGCTTAAGCAAAAATGTTTCTCTATCACATTTGCCCCCATGGCAACTGCGGTTACTGCGCCAAGCGAGCCCATAGAATGATCCGATAATCCTACCGGACAACCAAATTGCTCCTTCATATCAAGCATTGTTAAAAGATTCATTTGATCTGAAATTGCCGGATATGCACTGGAGCATTTTAACAATACAATCTGATCATGATATTTTCGGACAGTATCGACCGCCTCTCGTATCTCCTCTAAAGAGCCCATCCCTGTAGACATAATAATCGGTTTATTCTTTGATGCCACATAGTCAATCAACGGAATATCCACAAGTTCAAAGGATGCAATCTTATATGCCGTAACTTGCAAATCTTCCAAGAAATCAACAGATGTTTTATCAAATGGTGTTGACAAAAAATCAATACCTATCTTTTCTGCCTCTGATTTCAAATCCGCCTGCCACTCCCAAGGTGTATATGCTTTCTCGTACAAATGATAAAGATTTTCTCCCTCCCATGTCCCATTGTCGATATGAAAATATTTGTTATTACAATCAATCGTCAGGGTATCCGGAGTATAAGTCTGAAGCTTAATACAATCTGCACCCGACTCCTTTGCAGCATGAATAATTTCTTTAGCACGTTCGAAGCTGCCTGCGTGGTTGGCAGACATTTCGGCAATAATATATATATCATTTCTTTTGTACAAATTCATATAAACCACCACTTTTCTTTTTATTAAGCTTTTTCAGAAAAAATTTTATATTTTAATTCTGCCAGCTTCCAATCTGACTCATTATCAATATCCTGTACCTCCATCTCATCAATAACCAACGGATATGTATTTTCCATTACAATTTTTTGCTTTTCTAAAAATCTCTTTACATTAATACAATAAAATTGTCCTGTATCATGATACATCAATTCTAAATCCTGAGAACGTGCAAATTCATTCTCCGGATATTTAAACACAATCTTGCGATCTTGTATTACAAATCCTCTTTGTGGTGGAAAAGAAAATGCTACAACCGGCAATACTGTATCAGCCGACTCCAGTTCTAATTTTTCCATACCCATTTTTAGCTTTTGTGCAGTTACAAAAGGAGCTGTTGGATAAATACAGCACATATTGTCGAATTCCAATTCTCTTTTTCTGTATTCTTCTATTACCTCTAATAACACCTCATGTGTCATTGCAAAATCACCAGATGTTTTCTCTGATCTCATAAAAGGAACCTTTGCTCCAGCCTCTAAAGCAATTCTTTTTATCTCTTCATCATCTGTCGAAACCATTATTTCATCAAAAATATTAGAGTGAATTGCCGCCTCTATAGAATAACAAATAATCGGTTTTCCACAAAAATCTCTAATATTTTTTCCAGGTATCCTTTTACTCCCACCTCTTGCCACAATTACTGCCAAATTCTTTTTCATCACTTGCCACCTTTGTCTATGCATGAAAACATAATCTTGTACTATTTTCACATCTGTTTTTGTACCATATAATTACATTAATTCCAACGCCTGTTTTAACGCCTCTACGTCAAGCCACTCCTTATTATTTCCCGAATTATATTCAAATCCCTCCTCGACCAAAGTTCCTCCGGGTAATATACTGCCATCCCACCAATCATAATGCGGATAAATAATATAATGCTTATCATATTCATAGGTCGTGAAAGAATCATCCTTAGTTATCATTACTTCATGCAGCTTTTCTCCCTCTCTGATTCCAAACTCATCTATCTTACACTCTGACAACATTGCTTTTGCCAAATCGCCAATATGAAAAGATGGTATTTTTGAAATATAAGTTTCTCCTCCAGCTGACTCCGAAAGTGCTTTAAATACTAATTCCACGCCCTGCTGTAAGGTAATCCAAAACCTTGTCATCCTCATATCTGTTACACCGAGTGTAGTTCCCCCATTAGCAATAATATTTTTCCATATCGGAATCACAGATCCCCGGCTTCCGGCAACATTCC
This sequence comes from Lachnospiraceae bacterium, assembly GCA_029052995.1. Lineage (GTDB taxonomy): Bacteria > Bacillota > Clostridia > Lachnospirales > Lachnospiraceae > CAG-590. Next base: position 3,011 of record JAIDHZ010000374.1, read on the forward strand.
CATAACGAACCACAGAAAAAACAGTATTATAATTATTACCTCTATAAGCATTGGCCGCAATAAATAATTTGTCTGAAACCAATTTTGTTCCACCATATAAATTAATTGGGTTTACCGCCTTATCTGTAGATAATGCAACCACTTTTTTTACGCCACAGTCCAAAGCCGCATCAATAACATTCTGAGCACCATGTATATTGGTCTTTATAGCTTCCATCGGATTATATTCACAGGTTGGCACCTGCTTCATGGCAGCTGCATGGATAACATAATCTACTCCTGTAAAAGCACGATACATACGTTCCTTATCTCTTACATCCCCAATAAAAAAACGAACTCTAGACATATCAACCTTATCTGCATACTCTGTTTTCATAACACTTTGTTTGTATTCATCTCTAGAATATATAATTACTTTTTTAGGTTTGTATTGAGCAAAAATCATCTCCAGAAACTTCTTTCCAAAGGAACCTGTCCCTCCTGTAATTAATATTGTCTTATTATTTAACATCTCTTTCCTCCATAAATATAATAAAGTAATTCCTCTATCCTGATAGTATATCGACATTTTCACGACAAACTCTTCATATTATCGGCTACTCTTTCAGCATCATAAATTCAACTATTCACTATTATATTTTAAAGCAAGTCACATACCTTACATAAATCCTCTAACACATAATCCGGCTTTACATCAAATTCTAACCGCTTAGTCCCATAACCTGATTCTAATAAAATCGTAGTAAGCCCCATATTCTTACCTGCTAAAATATCTGCCGCTCTATCACCAATCATATAGGAACCTTCCTTATCGATCAAAAATTCCTTCATTGCCTGTTGAAACATACCCATTCCCGGTTTCCGACAATCGCATTGTTTCCGATAAGCATTCACCGCCGCATCAGGATGATGCGGGCAGTAATAAATGGCGTCCACTCCTGTTTCCTGCTGCAAATAATCATTCATCCGACACAACATCTTCTCCGATAACATTCCCCTTGCCACCGCTGATTGATTCGTAATTACAATTGTCCAATATCCTTTTTGCTTTATATCGTGTATACATTGCTTCGCATAAGGAAATATTTCTAAGTCTGCAATATTGGTAATATAGCTTTTTTCCCTTGTTAACACTCCATCACGGTCTAAAAAAACTGCAGGTTTATACTGCCCCATATTCTCACCTTTTTCCTTTATGCATTCCACCATTTACAATCTAACACCATCTCGTTCTAAAATTACATCAACAATCTGTTGAAGTAACAGGTTATGAATGGATTCTACTATTCCATAATGTTCAATCGGCACATAGACATTCAAATCCCCTAACTGCTTAACTTTATTATTCTCTTTAAAACCGGTAAACGTAATAACCTGTGCTTTTTTTTCCTTAGCAACTTCTATCGCATTGATAATATTTTGCGAATTTCCCGAACTACTTATAGCAACTAATAAATCTCCTTCATTCAAAAGAAATTCCAAAGGTTTTGAAAATATATATTCATACCCATAATCATTACCCATACAAGTGGTTACTGCATTATCATATAGATTATAGGTTCGCATACCACCATTTTTCATGAAATCCGCTGTCATATGGCTTGCAATCGCAGAACTTCCTCCATTTCCAACAAAAAACACCTGCTTTTCCTTTGTTTTAATTGCTGAAAATCTGGATATAAGATCCCCCATTCCCTCTTCGTAGTCCATACAAGGATTTTGCTCATCTTTAATAAATTGTGTATGTTCAATCCGGTCAAATAATTGTTTTTGATATTCTAAATACATACTTACCTCCTTGCCTTATGCGCTCTGATTACACCTCTCCTGAGTTCAGGATGTTCCCAAACATCATTGTCAGCTAAAAATAACATATATCCATTGGAAGGTGAACATTCAAATCCATGCTCTTCCAACTCTTTTGTAATCTTTTCTGCATCACCGTGCCTATGGTAAGCACAAATACTACAGCAAATATCCTGATTATCATCCAATGTTTTTTTGGCACCTCTTAATGCTGCTATTTCTTCTCCTTCAATATCCATTTTTATATAATTTACTCTATCTTTTACCAGAGAGTCTATTGTAATATCTTTATCCGTATCTTTGTCACTTACAAATTTATTACAAAATACCACTTTATCCCTATATGGTTCAAAAGTATATCTTAATGCTTCCTGCCAACCGGGATCACATTCAATAATGTACGCTTTACTAACTTTATCAATATTATGTAATGTAAAATTACCTTCACATGCCCCGCAATCTACTATTACGTCTCCTTCTTTTACGCAAACATCTCCCTCCTCATATCGATGGGGAGAATTCTTATCCTGTTCAGCCCACACGTTGCCTATGTATTTTTTTCCATCTTTCACTATAAAATCATCCTCTTTATAATCGCAAGATAAATACATCCTTTTTTCTTCAAACATAACAAAAAACATATCCTTACTTTCGTCAAAAAAAGCTTCCATCAACGGCCACTCTTTATCAGCATTATAATAATAAATCCATGCAGGCTTTCTCGTTTTATCAATTTCTTTCATTATCTCATTGATTTCAGGATCATCAGAAGCTTCATACTGCTGTTTTAATCCATTATATAAATCTTCATAAATATCTTTAACTTTATCAGGAGATATCCCCAAATCACTAATTTCTTCCCTAATCTCCTTTTCATATGTACTCCAAATACAAATGTAATCATACTCATATTCTGCGATTTTTAAAGGCGATATAATAGGAATAGAGTCTAACGTTTCCCCATTATTTGTATCATTACTAATAAATGCAACAATTTCAAACTGTTGTTTAGCGTATGGGTATAATTTCATTCTTCCAAAAAGATTTTGTGAACGTTTTCCTGTCCCCCAAATCAAATACTTAATCATTAAAAAATCCTCCTCTAATTCCTAAGAACTACGCATCTCGTCCTATCAATCCTATTCTTCTTCATTTATTTCACCCAAATATTTAAACCAGTCCTCTGTAGCAACGCCAATGGTTTCCGGTGTCCATACAGGAGCTTCTCTCCAATAATCAATATTCTTAAGAATTTCCGCAACACCCTCCTCAAGAGAAATCTTAGCCTTCCAGCCAAGAGCCTGCTCTATCTTTGTAGTATCCGCAAAAGTACAATCCGGTTCCCCAGGTCTTTTAGGAATATGGGTTATCTCTCCTCCAAGCAGTTCACAAAGACGATTTACAGAATAAGTTCCACCACTTCCCACATTAAAAGTGTCATTTACAACATTTGACATAGCTGCAGTATAAAATGCGTCTGCAACATCCGTTACATATGTAAAATCCCTAGTCTGTTCACCCGTCCCCACTACCGTAAACGGTTTTCCTGCCAACTTTTGAGCAAGGAATACACCAAAAACTGCACCATAGGTGCCGGAAGTCCTGGAGCGTGTTCCATATACATTAAATAAGCGAAGGGTAACGACAGGAAGTCCATATACCTGCCCCCAGTGAAGTACTGTTTCTTCTCCCAGACGCTTTGTCAGAGCATAAGGATACTGTGGACGAATCTCTGCCGTTTCTTTCGTTGGATATTCATCAGGAATACCATAGCAAGATGAAGAGGCCGCATACACCAATTTCTTAACGCCTGCATCCTTCGCACACTCCAATACATTAAAAGTTCCCAATACATTAGACGTATAATATTCCTCCGGCTTCTGAATAGAGGGAACAATATCCGCCAGAGCTGCCAGATGAAAGACATAATCCAGCCCTTTAAAAACAGATTGAAGGGACTTTTTATCCCGAATATCCAATTGATGTATTGTTAGATTAGGATTACCCTTTTGATGATCCAAATTTGCCGGACGGCCTGTTGTAAAATTATCAATCACATGAACAATATGCCCCTCTGCTAACAGTCTATCTACAATATGTGACCCAATAAATCCACACCCACCTGTGACTAATGAAACCATTTATTAAATCCTCCTTTATCTTAATAATACTTCTTCTAATACTCGTTATGTGATTATTTTAGCCTTTTCGTTAAAAATCACAAATTTTAAGTCTATTACACTAAAATAGCATTCTACACATTCAATATCGTACCTGCATATTTCAACACATTTGCTTTCTCCAGCGACTCTTTATTTCCAACTATATTTGTGGCCAAAGCTCCCGCTATGTTGCCCATAAACATTCCCAACTCTACGCTTGCACCTGCTGCTACATATAAGCTCGCTACAGAATAAAATGCATCTCCCGCACCAATTGTATCGATTATATCCAAAGTAAATGCCGGACATTGCATTAGCATATCGCCTTCCACTCCATATGCACCCATAGAACCCCTTGTAAGCCAGCCCCTTGCGCCCAAATGTTGTGCCAGTTTCTTCAAAGCATTTTCCTCCGTCATATCATAAAACGGATATGCTAATTTTAATTCTGTTTGATCTAAAGTAAACACATCTGCCTTCTTATATTTTGTAATAATATTCAATCCATAATTTGTCGAATTAGTTTGGCAATTTAACGCAAGAAATTTTGCCCGGTCCTGTATCACATTCATTATGTCCTCATCAACCAGACCATGTCCAAAGTCACATAGGAACACAACATCATATTCATCGATTATCTCTTCTATTTTTTTCTTAAACTGCACTGCCGTCTTTTCGTCCAACTCCACCGGGTCCGGGATATTATTAATGGCAAAAATTTTATGCAAATCATCTCTCCTCTGATTTCTCTGAAGATATCGATGCTTTACAATCGTTGGAAAACTATTACTTTGAATCAATTCTAATTTCATCAGGGACCGGAGTTCCTTTTTAAATCTTTGATTCCGATCTTCTTCATTTCCAACAACAGAGGCAAGCGTAACATGATTGTTAAATGCCGCTAAATGCCTGGCCACAGCAATGCTCCCGCCCATATACTCCTCATCATCTTTAAATCTTGCGGAATATCCCATATCCTTTGACATCAAGCCCTGCACAGAACAATATGTATATTTATCAATAATCACATCGCCAATTACCAATACCTTTAAGTCCTTGACTTTCTCTGCAAAATGCCGGATATCATCCATGGAATGTCTTTTAATGAAATCAGAAGAAAACTGAAGCACTTCAGGTGGCAGAGCAGAAAACCCTCTGTTTAACAGCTTTGTAGAACTAAACACCTGCCCCTGAGTATAATAAACATTGCCTCCATGTTCCCTTACCAGCTCTACCTCCTTATCAATCATTCCTGTAACATCATCTTCTGCAACAGCATATTCTTCTCCCTTAATGTATAAATCCGGCTCCACACACTCTACAATATCATCAACCGTATAACCCTCCGAAAGCATTACATAATCAATACAAGAGATAGAGGATAAAAATTTTAAACGCATTTCGTCATCAAAATAAGGTCTCCCCGGTCCCTTTCGCACATACTTTGCCGCAGTTACTGAAACAATTAAAATATCACAAACAGCCTTGGCTTCTTCAAAATGAATAATATGCCCAGGATGTACTAAATCAAAAACTCCATGGCATAGACCTACCTTTTGATTAGAAAATGTTGATTTCAATTTAACATATTCTTCCTTTGTTACAATCTTTCCCATGTTTAACCTCCCACGACTTAAATTTATATGTTTTCATTGGGTATCGCATACAAAACGGTTTCACTGCCAATCAAAGAGTGATGCCTGACATAAAAACTATAATTATCTAACTTTTCCATAAGAAAATGTGGTATTTTGTAATAATCTTCCATACTATGATAAATGGAAACCGCCAAAATAGGTCTGTTATCAATTATCGTATTAATTCCCCCTATAAGAGCCGGATACTCTGCCCCTTCGATATCCATTTTTATAAAATTAAACGGCTTGCCCCGAAAATATTCATCAATTGTTACCGTTTGGATTAAATCGCCTGTAACATAATCAACAATCTTAGACCCCGTTCCTTCATTTTCAAAATACACCGTTTGCGCTTTATCCCATAACCCCTTGTTAATATTGACCTGTCTTTCACCTAATCCATACTTTTTTCCTCGTTCTAACAGGCACTCATAATTAGAAGCATCTGCCTCAAAACAATACCATTTTTCCAGCTCTATATTATGGGAACGAATACACTGTAATAATTCTCCTTCATATGCACCGGCATCAATAATCTGTAATGGTTTATTGATTGCCTTTATAACCTCCGGAATAAAATACTGCTCCTCCTCTGTACATACTTCTATAATATATTTTCTATCCATAGTACGGATATATTCACATATTCCCTCTAATACCTTTTGTGATTTGTCATCCGCCCACTTCCCTTTAAATCCTTCTATTTTATCTGCAAAATCTTCAATCAATTCATCCGAAACGCTTCCGTACAAGCTTTGTTTTATATCCACCGCTTCACAATACCAATCATAAAGCTCATATATCAATAAAGATTTTATACCTTTTATTCGATTAAATATTGACTTTCCGTATATACTTGTCATAATCACTGCCACCCGGTTTTCCTGATCAGAAAATCGGACAAAATCCTCATAAGAAATGACCGGTATTCCCTCTACCTCTTCTCCCTGTTTTCCCTCATCATCGTCCACAAAATATGTAGGTACTATATCAATCTGCCGTAAAAGACCTACAACTGTACGACCGGTATAACCTGCGCCAAATAAGACAATGGGTATTTCTCTTAATTCATTTGGTATTGTGCATTTATCAATACGTATCATGAAAATCCCTCCATCTAAATATATTAACAAGCTTCATCTATTGCCATTACATATTTTGCAAATCTTTGTAACACTTCTTTTGTTTCCATCGGATTATATCCATATTTCAGAGCTTTTGATATATCGATTGAAAAAACAGTTGTATTCCCTTTTCCTGCATCAATCAATTCTGAATCACTTTCTAATATTGACTTTAAAAAATATACAATATCAAGAATTTTCATTTTATCTTTTGCACCAAGGACAAACTCTTCACAACTGTTTTTCCCCCAAAAATCTATCATTAATCTATTACAGAACGCAGCCAAATCATCTACATCCATCATATTATTATATTCTAATTCCCGATTAAAATATTTTATAGGATTATTATTTTTTAAATTCAGTGTCAAATTAGGGAGCCATTTACAGCTAAGGTCAGCCCCCACACCCAACA
>JAIDHZ010000375.1 GCA_029052995.1 Lachnospiraceae bacterium
TATGCTATTGTTAATTCATTATGTGAGCTGCCAACAGTCTCAAAGGTGCAGTTTTTAAAAAATGGAGAGAAAATGCATTTTTATAGAGCAACAATGCCTTTTGATGGTATTTTTGAACGGAATTTGGATTTGATTGAACAGGAGGATGTGTAAAAAAATTGAAAAGACCTATGCTTTATTGGGCTGTCTTGTTCATACTTGGAGAGGTTTCTTACAAGATATTTTCAATAAATGAAATGGGTATTTATGTTATTGCTGCGATAGTATTTTTGTATGCTGTCATAGTTTTTTTTCGCTATAAAAATAATGCTGTTTTGTTGATTGGTGTGTTCTTTTTTTGTGGCGGTGCTTTGTGTTTTGGTTACCAGTCAAAGCAGCTTATATTATCTGAATTATACTGTGGGAAAATGATTTCCGTGAAGGGGACTGTGATACAGAAAACAGAGAAGGGACAAAGTACGGAATATGTTATAAAAACGAAAACGGTTGGAAGTGAACGATTGCATACAAAGATAATACTGTCTTATGAAGAAGAACTTACGTTAGGTGATTTAGTGGTGTTGCAGGGAGAGGCAGTTTCTTTCTCCAATGCAGTAAATCCCGGACAATATGATGAAAAAGCATATCAGAATGGAAATGGTATTTTTATAAAGCTAGAGCATGTTGTTTTAAAAGAAACTGTAAAAAAAGGTATTGGAATACGGAGGCTGCTTAAGTACATACATAATCAGTTAAGGGCAAATTATGAAATGCTGTTTGATGAGCAGCATGCATCTCTTGCAGGAGCGATGGTGTTAGGTGATAAAGCGTCAATTGATGCGGATATAAAACGGCTTTATCAGCAAAATGGTATTGCCCATTTGATTGCTATATCGGGTTTGCATATTGCCATGATTGGTGGTACGCTCTATCGTGTTTTAAGGAAATGTCTGGGATATTATAACCTTGCAGCAGGATTCGGTATAGGATTTATTTTTGCATATGGGTTAATGACAGGACTTTCAGGTTCTACAATCCGTGCAATAATTATGCTGATTATACAGATTGGGGCGGATGTATTTGGGAGAAAATATGATTCAATTTCTTCAATTGCACTGGCATTATGTGTAATGCTGGTGTGTAATCCGTATCAGATAACACAGGCTGGTTTTTTGTTGTCTTTTGGTGCCATAGTGGGAATTGCAGTGGTAAATCCTGTTTGGAAACAGTGGTTTAAAGGGATGCCACATGCTTTAGAGGGAATAATGTTAAGCATCAGTGTTCAATTGACAATTTTGCCTGTTATGCTGTATTATTTTTACGAAATTGCTGTATATGGTGTGATATTAAATGTTGTCGTTGTTCCGATGATGAGTCTTTTATTGGCACTTTTACTGCTTTGCGGAATAATGGGATTTGTATGCTATCCACTGGCAGTAATATTTGCAATTCCTGCAGAATATATCTTTTCGTTTTATGATATGCTTTGTAAATACACAGAAAAGCTGCCGTTTCATACAGTTTGCAGCGGCAGGCCCTCTGTCTGCTGGATTGCCGGTTATTATATACTGCTGGCAGTTTTTGTGTGGTGTGGATTTCATAAATCAAAGGCTTCTCGAATTTTATTATCGGTAGTCCTGGTGGGAATTGTGGTGCTGTTTCCGTCATTTTGGCTGCCTGGGAAGTTAAAAATCTGCATGTTTGATGTAGGACAGGGTGATGGAATTTATATAAGGACGCCCGAAAAAATTCATATATTGATGGATGGTGGAAGTAGTTCAAAGCAAAAAGTGGGATCATATGTTTTAAAAAATGGTGTTAAATATTATGGTGCAGGCGAGATTGATTATGTTTTTATATCCCATCTTGACAATGATCATTACAGCGGTGTGATGGAACTGCTGGAAACAAAAGAGGTTAAGATTAAAAATATTGTACTGCCGGATATCGCAAATCCGGATGAAGCATATTGGAAGCTGGAAAATTTGGGAAGGCAGTCGGGATGCAGTCTTATATATATGAAACGAGGAGATTATATAAAAATTGGGGAAGTTATTATTTCCTGCCTGAATCCTTTGAAAAAAGAATATGATGATAAGAATTCCGGGAGTTTGGTGTTTCAGTTAAACTTTAAGGAATTTGATATGTTGTTAACCGGAGACATTACACAAAGCATCGAACAGGATATTCTTCCATATGTCAGAGGAAGCATTGAGGTATTAAAGGTTGCGCATCATGGTTCAAAGACAGCCTCTGGCGAGGACTTTGTGAGGCATCTGTCTCCTGCATTGGCCATGATATCTGTAGGAAAGAATAATCGGTATGGGCATCCTTCACAGGCTGTTATGGAGATTTTAAATAAATATTGTGATAACATTTATTTGACAAAAGATAGCGGAGCGATTACCATAGATTCAGATGGATTTTGTTATTGGATTCAGGAATTTTTAGAGAGCGGTGTGAATAGGTAGATGAATACAATTAATAAGGATATTGAAAGTGGAACCATAAAGCAGTTTTACCTGCTTTATGGTGAGGAGGATTATTTAAAAAAACAATACAGGGATAAACTGGTTGAGGCACTTGTAGATCCAAAAGATACAATGAATTTAAATTACTTTTGGGGAAATCGTACGGATGTAAGGGAAGTTTGCGACATTGGGGAAACTCTGCCTTTTTTTTCAGAACACAGGGTAATCATTTTGGAAGATACAGGCTGGTTTAAAAAAACACCTGATAAGCTGGAAACATATTTAAACTCTTTGCCGGAATCCACATATCTTTTGTTTGTTGAAAAAGAGGTTGACAAGAGAAGCAAAATGTTTAAATGGATTGGTAAATCCGGATATGCGACAAGGCTTGATACTCCGGATGAAAAGATGCTGATAACCTGGATGAGTGGATTGTGCAAAAAAGAGGGTAAAAAGATAGAAGACCAGGCTATTTTTTATTTTGTTGAGCATGTAGGGACGGATATGATGCTTTTAAGAAATGAATTAGAAAAGGTATTCTGCTTTATGCTGGAGAGGGAAACTGTTACTGTTAACGACATTAAGGAGGTATGTGTCAGTCAGGCTATGGACAAAATCTTTGATATGCTGGATGCAATTGGTACACATAATAAGGATAAAGCATTATTACTTTATCACGATTTATTAGCCTTGAAGGAACCTGCTATGCGTGTGCTTTATATGCTTACAAGACATTATCATATACTGATGCAGGTTAAAGGTCTTGTGGATGAAGGGAAAGATAATAAGGCTATAGCCTCATTGTGCAAGGTGCCTCCATTTAGTGTTAAGAAATATGCAACGCAGGCACAACATTACAGCTATTATGGACTTTGTGATATGGTAGAACAGTGCCAGATGACTGAACAAAAAATTAAGACAGGAAATGTGCAGGATGTGGTTGGTGTTGAATTGCTGATTGTAGAATTTAGTAAAGGATAAAATATAACTGCCGCACTAAAACAGAAATTAGGTTAAGAATCCTTTTGTTTTAGTGCGGCAGCCATGCTTTATATACGTTTTATGCCATTTTGTTTACAGCGGAAGCTAAACGGGAAATCTTTCTGGAAGCAGTATTTTTGTGTAGGATACCTTTAGCAACAGCCTTGCTAATTTCAGATGTGCAAACCCTTAACTGTGCTTCAGCAGCAGCCTTATCACCTGATTCTACAGCAGCTTCAAACTTCTTGATAATAGTTTTTAACTTAGATTTTACCATTTTGTTTTTTAAAGTTTTTGTTTCAGTGACTTTAATTCTCTTCTTTGCAGATTTGATATTTGCCAACTATGACACCTCCATTCCTGTAGTATTTTTTATTTGATGGTTTTACATTAAAACCGGACACGGACAATCTAATGTAAAAATACCTTACTATAATAGTAAATCACAGCTGTTTTGTCAACATATTTTTAAAAATAAAAAAAATTAAAAAAACTGTTGACAAGTATTTCTAATTTTGGTATAGTAGGTAATGCGTTAGCGATGACGACAAGGAATCGGGGTGTGGCTCAGTTTGGCTAGAGTGCTTGATTTGGGATCAAGAGGTCGCAGGTTCGAATCCTGTCACCCCGACTAGGCAAAGCAAACGCAGGTTTCAATTGAGGTTTTCCTCGTATAATATGCGGGTGTAGTTCAATGGTAGAACACTAGCCTTCCAAGCTAGATACGTGGGTTCGATTCCCATCACCCGCTTTTGCTGTGGAGCAATATAGCATACGTGTTCGTAGCTCAGCTGGATAGAGCAACGGCCTTCTAAGCCGTGGGTCGGGGGTTCGAATCCCTTCGAGCACGTTCATGGTGGGTATGGCGCAGTTGGTTAGCGCGCCAGATTGTGGCTCTGGAGGTCGAGGGTTCGAGTCCCTCTATCCACCCTTTGCAACGAGAGGTTGAAGGGTAGTCCAGCGTAAGGAGTATTGGGGTATCGCCAAGCGGTAAGGCACAGGACTTTGACTCCTGCATTCGTTGGTTCGAATCCAACTACCCCAGTTTCATCTCAATTATATAGTATGGAGCACTAGCTCAGTCGGTAGAGCACCTGACTTTTAATCAGGTTGTCGGGGGTTCGAATCCCCCGTGCTTCACTAGGAAGAAGCAGAGATGCTTCTTTCACTTTTTACCTGAACAGAGACAGGTGTATGTAGCTTGTTTTTGGTTAGATATGCGGATGTGGCGGAACTGGCAGACGCGCTAGACTTAGGATCTAGTGGGAGACCGTGCAGGTTCAATTCCTGTCATCCGCATTTTTTATTTGCGGAAACAATGAGTTGGACGAGAGTGCTCGCACTCTCATCCAACGAATGTGGCGGTATTGAGCAATCTTTGATTGTGAAAGGGAAATAAAGGAATCCAAGGGGTTTGCCTCTTGGATTATTTTGCGTTTGAAAGGGTTGACATCAACGGGAAAAATTTGAGGTTTTAACGTTCGATAGTTTTTTTGTTACTTTTTGGAATATCTCAAAACCCTTTGGTTGTTCGTTTTCAGAAACACGGACTATTCTTGCTGTGGGTTTATTGTTTATGCTGCATTTTGATTTTTTTATTTGTATCAGGGATGATAACTGTATGAAAAAGATTTTTGTAATGTTCTGTTATTAATTCTAAATCTTCTCCAAGGTTATATATATCTCGTATTATCTTTGGCTGCATTACCCGTTGCTTGCAGTTGTCACGGAATCAATAAAAAGTTATGTTTGGAATTGTAACGGAACTGAGTTATAATAAAAATATGTAATCATGGTTTTATTGTTAGGAAAGATATTCATTTATAGATTGCAGAAGAGGTATATGAAATTTGGTAGTAAAAATAATGGATAAAATTAGAGGGATAAAAGCATAAAAAATAGTCTATTTTTTATTGTAAAATCCCATGAATTTCTTGACAAATAAGAACGTGTGTTCTATAATTGCAAGAGAGGTGTGTGCGATGAATATATTAGTTGATTTAGTTAGTTTTGGCAAAGATGATAGAGTTTTAGAGAAATATATAGAACGGGAATATAGTAAAAACATAGATGTAAAATTTTTTTGTGAAGTCATTGGATTTGATAAGAACGCTCAAATATTAATTTATCGAAAATCCTGTGATTTGAACATGATAAAAGAAGTAAATAAAATGTTAGAATGTTCATTAGTTGTCTTAAAGGCAAAGAATGTCTCAAGAATTATAGTTTGGATATTATTATGGATTGTTTGTCGCATAAATAAATGTTTTGGTCCTATAGTATTTTCTAAGGAACAGGAGATTTTCTTTTTTCCAAAATTACGATATGAAGATACGCTTTTAGTAAAAAATATTGTTGAGAATACATTTGGCTATGATAATTGTTCAGTTGCGTATTGTGGTAAACGTAATATAATTGTAGTGTGATAATAACAAACATTCAAATGATTCAAGGGAATCAAAGGATCGTGGAGGTTAATGATATGCAATTTAATGTTATTTCGATGTTTTCTGGTGCTGGAGGACTTGATATGGGGTTCCATAATAAAGGATTTAAAATATTATGGGCGAATGATTTTGCTGAAGATGCGTGTAACACATATGATTTGTGGGCAAATTACAATAAGGATGGAAGTCGAAAAGAGGAAAAAGATTGTACAATTATAGAATGTGCAGACATATCCCAAGTGGATTTAAACAATGTTGCAAAGGGAAAACAAATAGATGTAGTATTAGGTGGTTTTCCATGCCAAGGATTTTCTTTGGCAGGACCAAGACAAGTGGATGATACTAGAAACGTTTTATATAGACATTTTGTAGAAATGGTAAAAATTAAAACTCCAAAAGTTATTGTAGCTGAAAATGTAATAGGCATAAAAACGCTTGGTGATGGTGTTGTATTTGACAAAATAATTGAAGATTTTTCTGAATTAGGATATACAATGTCTGCTCCAACCATAAATGCAAAAAATTTTGGGGTGCCACAAGATAGAATGCGAGTTATTTTTATTGGGATTAGAAATGATATATGCAATCATGGAGCTTATATTTTCCCATCTGGGGATTTGAAAATAGTTACATTGAAGGAAGCACTTAAAGATATGCCCCCTGTGGACATGAGAGATGTTTGCCAAGCTCCATTTTCGTCTAGATTTATGTCAAGAAATAGGAAAAGAGATTTTTCTCAAGTATCTTTTACGATTCCTGCAATGGCAAAACAAGTACCATTAAGTCCGGATTCTGAAGGAATGGTGTATTCTGATGTTGATAGATTTGAATTTGTTGGAAATTATAATAGAAGATTAAGTTATAAAGAAGCTGCAGTTATACAGACATTTCCAAATGATATGGAGTTTTGTGGAGATTTGGATAGTAAATATAAACAAATTGGAAATGCAGTTCCTGTAAAATTGTCAGAAGCGATTGCTACGGAAGTGATAAAGATATTAACTCAAGATGATTTAACCCCATTATTAAATATGGAGAATCCAGAGGAAGAAATAAGGGTAGACAGGAGAATAACAAATAATGTTATTAATGGAAAAGCTTTTGAATATGCATCTATGATGGAATTGTACAAGGAACTTAGAAAAAAAGGTTGGGAAGCAGAACAGCTGAAGGTTTTAGAAGATAAGAATTATCGTACTATTGAAAATGCATATCAATTAGTGTCATTAGAAGATGATGATATAGAAGACACGAATGTTGAATATCAATCTAACAATTTTAATAGAGCTGCATATGTTGCTGCTAGATACTTATATAAGGTTGAACCGATTTTAAATTGTTCAAAAGAGTTATATGGCATTATTTCTGCTATGCCTGATAGTGCAGGTATAAAAGGAGATGTACGTGATATTGATTTTACTATTTATAATGATAAAACATGTGTGAAGAAAATAAAAGAAATTGGTATAAGTTGTAAAAATAATCATGAGGCGGTTAAACATCCGAGAATTACTGAGAATCCTGATTTTGCCCAAGAATGGACAAAAGGGCAATTGCATTGTAGTAGTTATTTTTTAGAAAAAATGGAAGAGATATTGCAGCTGATAGATGAGTATGCACTCGAATATAGCAAATGGTCTGAAGTAGAAGACAAAATGGAAAAGATATATTATCCAATTGTAAAACTATTTGTAGAGGAAATAAAAAGATTAGGAATGGTTCATGAAGGTGCTACTATTGAACAGCAAGAAAATGCAGAAAAATTTACTTATTTATTTTTTGAGTATATGTTTGGTGGACAGGATTTTTATAAAATTATAAAAGATGATCAATCGCAGTCTACGAAGATATATCCGTACAATATGCATGGAACTCTTATGAATCCATATAAAGGATGTAAAAATAACCAAGCAGTTCAATCTATTACGATGCCTAGTGAAATAGTTGAAGTACGAATAAAACCTAAGAGTAAAACTACCATAGAAGTATATTTTGATCAATGGATTATTACTATGAGATTACATAATGCAGACTCTAAAATAAAGAGGACATCTCTCAAATTTGATGTGCAGATAAAAGCTCAACCAAGGAAGGTGATGGGAACAATACTTCCTTGGGAAAATTAAGGAATAAATATCAGAAAAATACATAGGATAGGAGATAGAGAGTATGAATTTGTTTGATTTTGAGAAGTCTTTAGCTGAAAAGAGAGAAGAAAAGATGATAGATTTAAGCGATGAGTTGATAAATACCAAATATGAACAAGGTGAGGCTAGAATTGTGACTGAACAAGGAGCAGTAAAGTTGTCTTTGGTTAGGGATTTTTTTTTGGCAAGTAATTATCAATTACAACCCAAATATCAAAGAAGAATAACTTGGAACGAAAAAAAACGTTCTAAATTAATTGAGTCATTTATAATGAATATTCCAGTTCCGCCTGTTTTTGTATATGAAACAGAATTTGATAAGTACCAAGTTATGGATGGTCTACAAAGAATAACAACAATAATAGATTTCTATAATGATAAATATGAATTAACAGGTTTAAATAAGTGGTCAGAACTTAACGGAAGAAAATATAGTCAATTACCACAAAAGATAAAAGAAGGAATTGATAGAAGGCAATTATCAACAATTACTTTATTAAAAGAATCTAGTAAATCATTATCTCAAGAGGAAGAAATGAAAAAAATGGTATTTGAGAGATTAAATACAGGTGGTGTTTCGTTGGAAGATCAAGAGATAAGAAATGCATTATACAACGGTCCGTTTAATGAATTATGTATTGAATTATCTAAAGATAGCACATTTAGAAAACTTTGGATGATTACACCAGATGTAGGTGCAACAATCGAAGAGGAGATGTTGGAAAGTTATGACGATGCAATTATTTATGCTAAAAACAAACTTTATCGTAGAATGTATGATGTGGAATTAGTATTACGTTATTTTGCAATGAGGCATATTGATGAATATTCTGGTTCGTTGAGTTTGTTTTTGGATATTTGTTTACGAAAAGGTAATTTATATACAAGTGATAACTTGGAACAATTAAAGGGGATTTTTGAGGAAACGATAAAAAAAGCAGATATGTTATTTGGTGATAAGGCGTTTTGCCAGTATACAGATGTAAGAAAGGTGAAAAAGTGGACGGCTCCTCAAAAAATGATATATGATGTAATGATGCTTGCTTTGTCACAAATTGATTCCATAAATGATAATTATGATATTGATAAAAACGTAAATTTATTAAAAAATTTTTATATAGAAAAGGAGACTGAATTTGATGGAAAGAAGCAGTCAAAAAGTGATATTATTAAACGTATGAATTTATTGTATGAATTTATTAGGAAGAGCATTTTAGGTGAATAATATGCATAATTTACAGTTCTGTTTTGATGAATTTCTTAAAAAACTTAAAGATATAGAAAATTACATTGAGAGTATAGACTTGCAAAAGAAAATTATTAGAGAATTATCTTCTATTTCACAAGAAGATAATTTAGAATTGAATAACTCATTTCAGTATATTGAAAAAATAAAGAAGGTTATAGTATCGCCAGTTCAGTATAACGCTTTGATTATTAGTCTTTATGGATGTTATGAAAATTATATTGATAATATATTTAAAAAATATATTGAAATTTTATGTGCAAGTGTATCTTCCTATGACAAATTACCAGCGAAGTTAAAGGAAAAACATATAAAAAAATTAGGTGATTATCTGATTAATCCGCAACGATATAAGAATTATGAATTGACTCCTGAATTGGCTATAAAAAATGGCTATGGATTTACGAGTGATATTGAAGAAATCAATTTAGGCAATTTGAAATTAATGTTGAGTCATGGAGGCAATTTGGGGATTGACCAAATTATTGAATTAATGCGTGACGTGGGTATTGATAATGCAAGTCAAAAAATATGTAATAATGTCTTGTTTCGTAAATTTCATTTTGAAAATAGGGAATTAAGTGAATCAATATATAAGAGGTGGGCAGCACACGAGTATAAAAAATTATTTACTACTTTAGATGATTTTGTACAAGAAAGAAATAATGTGGCACATGGATGGGTTGAAAATAGAACCCAATATTCGGAGGTGAAAAATGTACTTATAAATTTCTTGAAGATTTTTTCAGAAGTAATAAAAGAAATTTTGATTGAAGAGTTATTATCATTACGTTTTTTAAGCGGTGGTATGGTAAAATGGGATTCTCCCCAAAAAATTATTGATAATCATATTCTTTGTGTAAATTGTGAAACGAATGAAGTACATATAGGAG
>JAIDHZ010000376.1:0-8891 GCA_029052995.1 Lachnospiraceae bacterium
TCAGGATACACACCCTTCTCAATCAAGTCTCGGAATGCTGCCTCTACTGCCGGCTTATCCTCCTTATATGTTACACCAAACCAGTGGTCTTTAGATTCCAATACTTTCACTGCTGCACGTTTTTCTTTAATCAATTTGTCCACTATATTGGGAAGCAAATATTCACTCTTTAATTCATTGTCATCAATATTACTTAAAAATTCTTTAAATCCTTCTTCCAGATAGTCCAAAAATGCAGGGTATCCTGCCCACATATTCATAGAAACCTTGGCATCCGGTGTAATCCATTGCTGAACCTCATCATTTTCGCAGACAATGCCACCATCTGCATCAGCAGCAATACCAGATGTCTCGTATACTTTTGTCAATAAACCCTTGTCATCTGCTACGCAGACTCCACGGGTAACAGTTCCATTTTCACTCAATGTATTTCTTAAAATAAAACCTGCCATCCCCATAGTAAACTCTGTACCCAGGTCTTTTCCTGACACAAGAAAATCGTGAAGCTTCACAAAAGCGTCCTTTCCATAATAATCATCCGCATTGATAATTACAAATGGCTCCTTCACAATATCCTTACAGCAAAGCACTGCCTGTCCTGTTCCCCAAGGCTTTGTTCTTCCTTCCGGAACCTGAAAGCCTTCCGGTAAATCAGACAATTCCTGAAATACATATTCCACTTCAATGTGCCTGCTTATCCTATTGCCGATTATCTCTTTGAATTCTGCCTCTATATCTTTCCTTATAATAAATACAACCTTGTCAAATCCTGCCTGCTTTGCATCATAAATGGAATAGTCCATAATAACCTCGCCAGTAGGCCCCATCTTTGCCAGCTGCTTGATTCCGCCACCAAAACGAGATCCGATTCCTGCGGCCATAATAATTAATGTTGTCTTCATGCTTCACCTTCATATTAGTATATAGTATATACCACATATTTCCTTTCCAATAATTTATAGTCATTTTAACATTATAAATGAACATTTGCAATGGCACTATCACTGATATAAGCAATTTCGGCTATATTTGTACAAAAACGCAGCAGTCAACAGGGTTCCTAAAAGTACACCCATAATATTCAATCTCATCTCACCAAAATCGCAATGCCGGCCCTCTATCATCAATTTTCCTGTTTCCGATACCACTGCAAAGAAAATTCCTGACAAAAAGCCGGTTAAAAATGCCCTGTTTAATCTGACCCCGTAACCCTTAATTACTAATACTGAAAACATCCCGTAAATCAAAAATATGACAAAATGCGCCCATAGCCGAAATCTTCCATTCCACACAAGCAGCATATTATAATCCGGTTCCTTTTTTAAAAAAAATCTCAACAAAGCATGGGTAAATCCAAAACTTGTCTTAGCTGTATCTTTTCCGTTTTGAAAAGATAAAAACAAAATCAATACAACCCATAAAATCAATAATAACGTGGTAACTATCTTTTTCATCTACACAGCTCCATCCTTGCAAAGAACAACCTTGATTGTCCGGAATAAAATCTTAATATCCATTGCAAGGCTCCATTCACTTATATACTGGCTATCTAACCTTACCACCTCTTCAAAATCTGTAATATCACTCCTGCCGCTGACCTGCCACATTCCGGTAATACCCGGTTTGATACTGAGCCTAACCTTGTGATGCTGCTCATACTGTTCATATTCATCTACTGTTGGCGGTCTTGTTCCCACAAGACTCATATTCCCAACCACTACATCCCAAAACTGTGGTAGTTCATCTATAGAATACTTACGCATAAATTTTCCAATTGGTATAATTCTTGGATCGTCATCCATCTTAAACATCAGACCTGACATTTTATTTTGTTCCATAAGTTCTTTTTTTCGCTCCTCCGCATCCAAATACATAGAACGAAACTTATGGATTTTGAACTTTCTGCCGCCTCTTCCAACTCTAACCTGCGAAAAAAATATTGGTCCCGGTGACTGGATAAATATAATCGGTGCAAAAATGATGAAGGCTGCCGCTGTAATCAAAAGTCCCACCAGACCACCACAGATATCCATCATCCGTTTAATAAACATTTGACGGGTTGTAGCAATCTGTACACTGCTGGTTACCACTGTAAATCGATTCATCTTCTGCACAAATTTATTGGGAAGATCCATTCTCACCCGGTTCAGATTAATATGTACCGTTACACCGGTTTCTATAAATTTCTCTGCAAGTTGTTCCTCTTCTTCCAAATTATCCGGAAGATTAAAAAACGCCTCATCCACCACACTTGCCGTGATATAATCCAAAATTTCATCTTTATTCGAAACCACCGGCACGCCATAGCAATCTTCACCTTTACAGTCCTGATCCAACAGTACCACACCCTGTACCATATAATCACTGTACTTCTGTTTAGTAAATGATTGAATACTTTCTTTGGCGTATTCCTCTGTTGTTACAACAAGCAACTGCATCAAATCTTTTTTGCGGTTCAAACGCTCAATTAGAAAATGCTTATGTAACAGCCTTACACCAAAATTCAGTACAATAGAAAATACCCAGAAGCTCAATATTATTGAACGTGAATAGCCAGCACTCTCCTTAATCACAAACAAGTATGCCATAATACTAAGAGTAAGCAGGGACATCTGATACCCTACCGCCTTAAATTCCTGTAATCTGCCTCTACGCAAAATACCTCTGTGAGTCTCCGTAAAAAATGCCACAGCAATATTAAAAACTTCTATCAATAGACCTAAAGTCCAGTAAGACTGAGTAACAGCCCGAAATGTACCATATCTCAGCCAACATGCCGCCAAATATGCAATTTCTACACACAGTATATCAATTAATATAAAATCCCAGTGTTTTAGCCAGCTGCTTCTTCCTTTTCGTCTATACATATACATCCTCTTTCATATTCTGTGCCTGAGAAACCGTAAATAAATAACTTTAAAAATTATAAAGAAACAGACAAGCAATTTATAAAATATATTTATTTACAATTCCTAAATATAGAACAAGGAGGATTAATCCTCCTGTCCATAATCTCCATAATTTCCATAATATTTACCATAGTAACTTCCATAGTATTTACCATAGTAACCCTTGCTTTCCATTTCTACTTTGTTAAGCACGGCGCCAAGAATCCGGCATCCACTCTTATCAAGCTGATCCTTTACCTTCTGGGTTATCCGATAACTGATATTGTCACTCTCAATAACAATAATTGTTCCGTCACACGCCCTTGCCACTACTGCCGCATCAATAACACTCCCAAGCGGCGGGCAGTCGATAATAATATAATCATATCCATATTCTGTCTTTGCACGTTCAATCATATTAGAAAAACGTTCTTTTCCCAATAACTCCGATGGGTTCGGAGCTACCCGGCCGGAAAAAATAACATTCATATTATGAATATTTGTTTCACAAATCACATCATCCAAATGCTTCTTTCCCGTGAGAAAATGAGTCAACCCCGGCACCTCCTTATCCGCACTGTAGCGTGCAACTAATACAGACTTACGAATATCTGCGTCAATATAAAGCACCTTTTTATCATCCTCGGCCAAAGACCTCGCACACTGGAAAGAAACCATGCTCTTTCCTTCATTAGGTACAGAGCTTGTAAAAGCAATAGACTGAATGTCATCTCCAGAAAAGTTAATATTGGTACGAAGTGCCTTATATGCCTCATTTGTTTTAAAATCTAAATCTTTTAATGCTTCGAAATTTATCTTTTCCATCATTTCTTCCCTTTACTCTTTATCAATGCCGGCTCCTGCCTGTTTCCTAGCTTCCTTTGCACGCTGTCTGCGTTCTTTTTCTTTCTGTCTCCGGGCTCTTGCCGCATCCCTGTCACGGCCATGGCTGGCTCTCTTAGAAGTTCCCTCCATCAAAGGTATGGTTCCTAATGTATTAATACCCAGATACCGTTCTACGTCCTCTGCAGTCTTAATCGCATCATTCATAAGGAATATTATGATGATAATGACAACTGATAATGCAAATCCTGCAAAAGCACCAACCAAAGTATTTTTGGTTGTACTCGGAGAAGTTTTCACCTCTGCAACATGACCATAATCCACAATGTTCGGTGGATCTGTTCCCATAATCTCTGCAATTCTGGCACAACCCACATCAGTAAGTTCATCTACAATCTCCTTCGCTAGATTCTTATCCGGATCATTTACCGTAATAGTCAGTACACGGGTATCCGAATCATTGGTTACTACAATCTTTTCTCCCAATTCATCATATCTAAGATTCAGCTTCAAGTTCTCTATAACCTTTTCCAACACAGGCCTGCTCTTAATCAACACCTCATAATCTGCTGTAAGCTGTGAGCCTAACTGAATATCTGCAAGGCTGGTCAGACTGGTAGTCTTTGTCAATATGTAAATCATAGATTGTGAACTATACACAGGCGTAATAAATGCCTTCGTAAAAACTGCAGCAACCACACCAAACACCACCGTAGTTGCAACAATTATCCATATCCGATTTAGCAACAGGAAAAATATCTCTTTTAAATCAATTTCAATTTCATCATTATCTCTTTGGTTCATGGCTTCCCCTTTCATAAATATTTATTTTACAAACAAACCAATATTTTTATAATCAGTCAATCCGCTCTTTATTCAAAATCTTTTTCGGATTATTTATTAATAAATCCTCAGCGTCCCACGGCTCTATATTTTCATAAATCCACTTAACCGCCTGCTCCATCTTCGGAGTACGGTGTGTAGTTCCGTGTGCATCCGTCCCAAGGAATTGTATTCGATTTTCTTTTAACATTTTCCGGCACCATTTCTTATCGGCACCTTTGCCAAGAACACTGTCTGCATTCATCTGGAAATATACACCCAGCTCTGCCAACTCATCCACTCTCTCCGGATGTTTTGTCAGGCACTGAAATCTTTCCATATGTGCCAGTATTGGATAGTATCTTGCCTGTACAATATTTTTCATTTCCTTGTACATATCATGATAAGCGATTTTTGTAGAAAATTCAACTAGCAAATATTTACTATCTGCCATTGTGTGAACCTTCCCTGCCTTCACATCCTCCAATATCTGTCCCTGAACATATAATTCATTGCCAAGGTAACACTCCATATCCGGATATACCTTGTAAACCTCTTCTGTGAACGCAGTAAATACTTTTTGTAATTTATCTTCATCATATTTAAGGTGATTAGAAATATAATGTGGAGTTGCAATAATGCGTCGTATTCCATTCTGATATCCAATCTCTAACATCTTCATGGAAGTCTCCATATCCTTAGATCCATCATCTACACCGGGCAGTATGTGACAATGTAAATCTGTCAGCCCCTTGTCCTTCAATGCAAGCAGGTACGGTGCTGCCCTCCTCTTTCGCAATACAACCTTTACAGCCCATACAGTTAAAGCAAGTACACATAAAATACTCAATAAAATTAAAACTACTATAAAACTATTTTTAGTTTCTTCTTTGGAATGTTTTTTTGAATCTGAAAACAGCTTTGCAATTGTACCGGAATAATCCTCCTCCGCAGAATTGTCCAACTCCTCTGCATTCTTGTCAAGATGAATCTGTTTATCAGATTCAATCTGCTCTGACCCTGATGCATCATTAGAATTTTGCGCATAGTTGTTCCCAGCCTTAGAATCAGAATCCTGTTTTTTCCCATCGGAGGTAAGCTTTTCTTCTTTGGCGGCGTTTCCCTTTCCCATATCACTTGTGGTACCTCTGCCATCGCCTAATACAATACCTGATGATACCGGTTCCGTTGTCGCCTCTGTTGTTCCCGGCTGACCACCCACCTCATAGAGATAACCCTGCTCCACTCCCTGTGCTACACTGGCATACATCTGGGAAATGGCAGAGCTTGCCTGGCCTGCAGTCAAATCGACATCATCCGATGCCAAATAGTCTTTGAGACTTTCAATATAAGCCGGATCTGCCCGATAAGTTTTTCCGTCATAGGTAAAAGTTCCACTGGCTGCAGCAATCACACCGGCTTCATCGTTGTTAATCTCACCTGCTTGTACTACCAGTTTAGGACTTAAAATGCAAACATATAGTAATATATACATCATACCGGACAGCCATATATGCTTACTGTTCTTTTTCATTTGCTCCGCTCCTATTCATTCTAATTAAATCTTTTACCCAATTTGTTCCTATAACATGGATTAAGCTGTTAAACTTGCCGTCTAACAGCTTAATCTGTCTCATCTAATCAATGTCGAATCAATATAAGATTAGTTTTGCTCTATTTTCTCAGCAGTTGCATAACCCTTTCCTGTCAGGTATACTACACCTGCATCTGTAGTAATATCTCCTTCTACATAAATCTTACCATCTTTTACTGTAGCAGTATAAGATTTACCAATCGCTGTTGCTGTAATTGTACCATCAGCCTTTACTTCCATATTACTTACAGCATTACCATCAATCTTAATTGAATAATTGTAATCACCTGCAAAGTCCTTAGCATCAAGTGCCTTAACTGCAGTTGCAAGCTTTGCTGAATATGTAAAGGTTACCTTTGCATCCTTACCAACAATATCAGACAATTCCTTAGCTGCGCTATTAGCATTAATAACAACAATCTTATTATTGTCATTCTTTACAGTATATGAGTCTCCATTAACTTTAACTGCTTTTGTATCGCCATTCTTTGTTGCCTTTAACAATAAATCTTCAACAGAAGCTGCTGCTGCTTTAGCATTTTCACCATCAAACACAACTTCTACATCAACTTCTTTATCCTCTGCAGGAGTAATCACTGTCACATACTTCTTATCAGGTACCACTGGTACATCCTTTGCAGTAACAGTCACTTTAACTGTTGCTGTCTTACCATTATTAGACTGAACAGTAATATCTGCAGAACCAGCCTTAACGCCTGTAATAGTTACAGTAGAACCGCTTACTGCAGCCTTTGCTACTGCTTCATTTGAAGATTTAACTGTAAGTGTCTTAACTGTTGCATTAGCAGGAGCTACTGTTGCTGTTACAGTTGCTGAAGCACCTTCCACTACAGAAACCGCATTCTTGTCAACTGTTACAGTTGTTACATCAATAGGCTTAACTGTTACAGTACATGTTGCACTCTTCTTTGTACCATCAACTGCTGTTACCTTAATCTTAGCTGTACCAACACCCTTAGCTGTCACCTTACCCTTAGAGCTTACTGTAGCAACCTTAGAATTAGATGTTGTCCACTTAACAGTCTTCTTAGCACCCTTTGATGCCTTAACGGTTGACTTAAGTGTAGCTGTACCACCAAGGTTAAGAGCCAAGCTCTTCTTGTTTAAAGAAACCTTTGTCACTTTACCCTTGAATACCTGAACAGTGATGGTTTTCTTCTTCTTGTTATACTTACTTGTTACAGTAATCTTAGCCTTTCCAGCCTTCTTACCTGTAACTTTTCCCTTGCTGTTTACAGTTGCAACGCTCTTCTTGTTTGTCTTAAATGTAAGCTTCTTATACTTTGACTTGTTATACTTTGACTTTGTCACAGTAACTGTTGTCTTAAGAGTTTTGCTCTTTCCCTTTGCAAGATAAACAGTCTTAGTACTTCCTGTAACGGAATCAGCAACTTTAACAGACTTAACATACTTAGTTGCTGCCTCTGCTGTAGAACCTGCACCTACGCCAAGTGAAACAGCTAATGCCAATGCAAGAACTACTTTTTTACCAAATTTCTTCATTTTTCCTCTTCCTTTCTCTTAATCGACATCATAATGTTACCAAAAATAATCCATGACCATTTTTGAATCGTTTTTTACTATACACCATAACCTCCGGCATTGTCAAGCATAAATTGACAGTTTTTCAGCTATAGTTTATGTAATATAGAAAGGCATTGCCCATATATCCTATACAATTACTGCCTTTCTACGCATTTACATATATTGATTGGTAATTTATACCAGCTTAACAGTATTTAATTTTACTCCGGGCCCCATAGTAGAAGCAAGTGTTACGCTTCTCATATACTGTCCCTTTGCAGCAGCCGGTTTTACCTTATTAATCTCATCTATTAACGCTTGGAAGTTGTCTGCTAACTGCTCCTCTGTGAAAGAAGCTTTTCCAACTGGCACATGAATAATGTTGTTCTTATCAAGCCTGTACTCAATTTTACCTGCCTTGATATCTGCAACAGCCTTTGTGACATCCGGTGTAACAGTACCTGCCTTGGGATTCGGCATCAAACCTTTTGGTCCAAGTACGCGTCCTAAACGTCCAACAACACCCATCATATCCGGAGTTGCAACAACCACATCAAAATCCAGCCAGCCATCATTCTGAATCTTAGGAATCAACTCCTCGCCGCCAACATAATCGGCACCTGCCGCAGTTGCCTCATCGACCTTATCACCCTTAGCGAACACCAAAACCTTAACGGCTTTGCCTGTTCCA
The DNA here is from genome assembly GCA_029052995.1 of Lachnospiraceae bacterium. Lineage (GTDB taxonomy): Bacteria > Bacillota > Clostridia > Lachnospirales > Lachnospiraceae > CAG-590. Next base: position 8,384 of record JAIDHZ010000376.1, read on the forward strand.
TGAGGCAGAACAACCGCACCACGAATCTGCTGGTCTGCATGACGTCCGTCTAATCCCATTTTTAAATGTGCTTCAATTGTTTCGTCAAACTTCGCACTGGCTGCCTTCTTTACTAGGGCAACAGCCTCTCCGATATCATATAACTGTTCCTTGTCTACAAGCTTTGCAGCTTCAACATATCTTTTTCCTTTTTTCATTCTTAAAACCTCCTGTGGTATTATCGGGAGCGACCCTCCCACTATATCAACTTTATACTTAGCTGTCTAAAGTTACCTTTAACATCCCGCAACTTTTGGTTTCTCTCGCCTGCGCTTTTGGCTTGCCCTCGTTAAGTATCGGGATGGACTTTCGTACTAAGCTCAAACTTCGCTTTCAGCTCGTTTTCGCCAGATTCTCAGTCATTTCCTACATCATCCACTCTACTAAACTCGGCCTGCGCTTTTGGCTTGCCCTCGTTAAGTATCGGGATGGACTTTCGTACTAAGCTCAAACTTCGCTTTCAGCTCGT
>JAIDHZ010000376.1:8991-10110 GCA_029052995.1 Lachnospiraceae bacterium
TTTCGCTAAGTACTCAATGTCAGTCCTCCACCACGATTCCCATGGAACGGGCTGTTCCTGAAATCATGCTAATTGCTGCCTCTATGCTTCCCGCATTTAAATCCGGCATCTTAAGCTCTGCGATTTTCTGAACCTCAGCTTTTGAAATGGTAGCAACCTTTGTCTTATTCGGAACAGATGATGCTTTATCAATCTTGCATGCTTTCTTCAATAACACTGCAGCCGGCGGAGTTTTTGTAACAAAACTAAAACTTCTATCAGCATATACCGTGATAACAACAGGGATAATCATACCATCCTGATCTGCTGTCTTCGCATTAAACTGCTTTGTAAACTCAACAATGTTTACACCATGCTGACCAAGTGCCGGGCCACCCGGTGGTGCAGGAGTTGCCTTACCTGCAGGAATCTGTAACTTAATATATCCTTCGACTTTCTTAGCCATAACCTAAATTTCCTCCTTTTTCTTTAGCAGGGGAATACCCTTACTGCTCTAGTCCATTTTCATAACATCCATAAAACTTATTTCCACAGCCGTTGCACGTCCAAATATATCCACTTCGATGGTAACTGTCTGTTTCCCTGCATTGATATCTGTAATAGTTCCCGCCGTACCTTCCCATGCGCCGGCAATTACCTTTACCATATCTCCAATCTCTACATCTATTTCCATCTCCGGAACTTTAATTCCCAAATTCTTCATTTCGGACTCCGTCAACGGTACCGGTTTTGACCCCGGACCCACAAATCCTGTTACACCTCTTGTATTACGAACAACGTACCATGTGGCATCATTCATAATCATATTAAGAAGTACATAACCTGGGAACATTTTCTTGGAAACCTGCTTCTTTGCTCCATTTTTCAATTCCATAACATCCTGTAAAGGAACCAAAACCTCAAAAATCTGATCCTGCAATTTTCTATTCTCAATTGTCTTTTCAATATCAGCCTTGACTTTATTCTCATACCCGGAATAGGTATGAACCACATACCATTTTGCTTCACTTTCAACTGCTTCTGCCATGTGCTTCCTCCTTAACCGATAATCAGCGACAAGCCAATCTGCATTATCCAGTCAACTGCTGAAATAATACAGCCAAGAACAATTGCTGCCAC
>JAIDHZ010000377.1 GCA_029052995.1 Lachnospiraceae bacterium
TTTATGCATGATTCTTTTATTGGCGGTTCTGATGATTTCATCAAATACGATGAATATAGCTAAGGCAGAAGAAATGGATTGTGTCGATGAAATGAAACCGTATACGGTGCAAGACTTCATGGCATACATGCAGCATGGATATCAGAAATATAATATATTTTGGGTAAGGAATGAAGATAAAGAAAGTTTCTTTGTCTCAGATAAGTACTATGAGTACCGACAAATAAATACAGATACAGTGGATGTGAACGGAAAAATAGCTGTCATATGCCAGATGGAAAACAATGAGGATTCCGAACAAATTGAAAATGAATCAAATCAAGATATGGAAGATGATAATGAAAGCGAAGGTAATGAAGCTTTCAAAGAAAACGATATCACGGATTATGCACAAATTGCTTATCAGATAGAGCAGGATGAATCATATTGTATAAGGCGTATTTATACTGGCAGTCGATTACCGGAAGAGTTATCGCTAACATTTATCAATGCAGATACATTAAAGCTTTCTGATTTGGAAGGCTATGATTTGTATATTTTCGAGGAATCCTCGAAATATGCCGATATTTCGGAAGAGGTGTTTCTTCACTTAGATGATATGCTTAAGAAGGATAAAGACACTATTGTTTATGACATGGGTATTGTTAGTGACACTTGGGGAACGGGTGAAGAAGATGGTTCTAATGTAATTGTGATACAAAATTCTGATGAGGATGAATATACAACTCTAATTTCGGGTAATTCTGGCTTATATTTAGTTGGTATAAAAGATAAAATACATCCTGTAGCATATCACACTGGTCCTAAATACAAGGACTTTGTGCAAACTGATATTATGAAGAACGGTTATAGATGCTCTTGGAGATCGTATATGGAATATGAGCAAAGGTTAAGTCAAGGAATTCTATTGTATAATGCATACACAACTATAAAAGTGCTCCCAACCTATACTGATGACAAGTTGAAAAATGTGTTTTACGATTCAAGGACGGGAGGACCTTATGAGGGATTCAGGTATACAAAAAGAATTGTTCTCCCGGCTTCTATTACATCAATTTCTGACCAGACATTTTGTAATTATGATGTCCTGACAGACATTAATTTAGGTAATATTACAACGATTGGTGATTCTGCATTTCTTGGCTGTAAGTCATTACAAAGAGTCCGATTTTCGGAAGATGCTGATGTAAGTATAGGAGATTCTGCTTTTGAAGGTTGCGGTTTGACAAATATAAAAATCCCGGATAACGTAAAGTCAATTGGAACTAAAGCATTTGCCGACAATTATGTAACAGATCCCCTAAGTTTGGAGCATAATGCTACATCATGGGAAAAATGCATAGAATACCGCTTATATATGGAATCACACACAGAAGATTTAGAAAAGGAACCCAGCATTGAGAATGTGGATATCGCTGTTTCAGATGATGGTCTAGATTTACAACCTGACGTTTTTTCGGTAGACGATATGTGTCAAATACATATATTGCATAAGAATGATACAAGAGAGTCGTTATTTGAATTTACAAACCAAAGCAATGAGAAATGGGAAGATTCCTGTATATTGCCTGAACAATTAAATTCTTTAAAACATATTGCATATCTGCGGCCTGCACAGGATTATACAGATAATGATGAAACGGATGATGACAACGAAAATGTTGAAAATGAGAATACTCATACGGTAACATTGGTAGACCCGGCATCTATACTTCCATATTATCGTATTATCGAAGTAGACAATGGAGAACAGTGGGAGGAATACCTTCCATCTATGTGGAATTTGAGCTGCAAACATATGGATTTGCAATATACTTTTAATGGATGGGAAACAGGTGAGGGACAAATTATTGATAATAAAAGCACTGTTCAATTACAAAGTGATATTTCTCTATACACAAAATATACATTAAGTGGTAAAGATGCTAAAACAAATTTTAAACTGATTTTTTATGGCACTAATAAAACAATTAAGGTTAAAATGGGGAAAAAATTTTATGATTATGATATTCCAACACAGAGCAGAAAGGGGGATGAGTTTTTAGGTTGGTCATATATTTATCCGGTTCTGTCTGTTAATGATATCATATCAAAGGAAACTACAATTACACCGTTAATGTTTGGAAATAAAACTGAACTTACCCTGTATCCGGTTTTTCAGTCCGATGTAAATGATAAACATCTTATCACAACTACAGAAGTATTAAGCGGAGAGCCGATATACCGTTTAAATGAAAATAATATTGGTAATATTAAGAATTACGATGATAATTGTAGGTATAAACTTGATAAGAAAGCATTTAACGACTCTGATAAAAGGAATGCAGAAAATATAAAAAATAAAATTTTAAAGGCAGGTAAAAATAAAATAGCTATTCTTCCAAAAGGCTATAAGGTAAATATTGATAAATTAAAAAAGAGTGGGTATAATGTAATTAAAACAAATTTGGAACTGGATGATTATATCAGTGCATTAACCTACATAAATTGCAGATATTTTCAATATTTGCAATTGGTTCAGACACCTTACTTTAAAACAGAAAAAGAACTTAAAAAGTGGGATAAAGATAAAGATGAGGTGGGTTACAATCTTTGTGTATCAGATTTTGAGCTTAGTGATTCTCCGGCCTATTGTAATGGATTTATATATTTTGTGAATCGAGACAAGTTTAAAAATTACTATAATATTTGCCATAAGATGGAAGTAGAACTAATCAATATTGGCAAAGCAATTAATCTTCATAAAGATATGGTTATTACCGATGCCATATGGACTGTCAATGAATTGTTGATTAAGGATTATGCATATGATAACTGGGTGCAGATTTATGACCTGAATTGGTTTTTGAAAATAACTGATGAAAAGCGAAATAAGGCTAAAAAGGCAGATTACCACGGAGTATGTGCATCTTATTCCAAGCTTGCATATGCATTGCTGGGGTTATATGGTTATGAGGCAATTCCAACGGCTGTTGGGGATGGAAATGATATGACGCATAGTGTTAGTAGAATGAAAGTAAATGGTAAGGTTTATTATTGCGATTACACATGGTCATATTCAGGCAGCCCTGAACGATACATGTTTTTGACAACGGATAATATGATTTTTAATGATCATAGAAAACCGGAACCTGATGATATGGGACATAAAATTACTTATAACAGACAATCCACCACACTGTCTTCTCCCCAAATAAAGTCAGTTAAGAATCAGAAAGGCAGAAAAATAACAGTAACATATAATAAAATTAATAATGCAAAAGGTTACGAAATACAATACAGTACTAATGGCAACTTTAAGTCAGCAAAGAAAAAATCAGTATCTAAAACAAAAGTTGTAATTAATAAACTGAAAAAGAATAAAACATACTATGTACGTGTCAGGCCATATAAGATGGTAAAATTGTATAGTTTATCCAACCGTAAAAATCAAACAATAAAATATTATGGAGCATGGTCCAAAACAAAAAAGGTTAAAATTAAAAAATAAGGAGGCGGATGACAATGAAAATTAAAAAATACTTTTTTTTATTAATTTGCATGCTTATATCATTTAACATGAGAATGATTGCATATGCACAGAGCACTATGCCGGATGAAACATCCTCTATTGAGGAAACAGAAAGTGAAAGTACAACAGATGTTCCAACAACAGAGGAATCAACAGAGGAAACCACAGAAACAAAAATAGTTACCCTAACATTTTATTATTATGAAGGTTGCGTTTTTGAAACCATCTCGGGTGAAAACGGACTAGGCCTTACAAATAGTATACCCACTAGAGAAGGTTATGAGTTTTTATATTGGCAATATGAAGAAAATGGTAAGATGGTAATAGCATCGGGCGGACAGATTTTTACTGAGGATACAGATTTTTACGCTTTTTGGGATCCTAGATTGACAATGCCTCCGGAGTATTTCGAAAGTGTAAAAAAGAGTAAAGAGGAAAGGGAACTGGCTGAAAAGGTAAGTGTTATGCGTGATTACGCAACTATTATACGACGTAAAAAGCCAACAATATCTGTCAAAGGTAAGAAAAATAAAACGGTAGCTGTATCCGTTAATGCTGCAAAGTTTAAAAAAGATGGTTTTAAAATCCAATATTCCACATCTAAAAAATTTAAGAATGCAAAGACCATTACAGTCAAATCAACTAAAAAGAAACTGTCAACCAAAATTAGAAAACTAAAAAAGAACAAGACCTATTATATACGTGTTCGGGCATACACAATATTTGACCCTTCTAAGTATGGAAGTGATGATCCGGTAGAGACATTTTATAGTAAATGGAGTAAAACTAAAAAAGTAAAGACTATGAAATAAGCGTAGAAACGACATTGGCGTTACTTATTAGGAGAAATTCAAGTAATATAATATAAAGAAACGAGTACATATTTTAAAAGTAATGCCGAAAATCTCTTAAATAATTTCCAAAATTATTGTACAACTCCAGAAATCAGTGCCACAAGGCTAAGGGTTGTTGACTAATATTCGATTTTATAAAAATATCATCTATCTTTCTGACAAGGATAGATGGTATTTTTTGTGTGTGAA
>JAIDHZ010000378.1 GCA_029052995.1 Lachnospiraceae bacterium
TTGGTGCCGGAATGCGACCTCCACGATTGATAAATGCACTGCAGCTATAAGGATTTACCGGCATAACCGGTGCATATCCAAGCAAGCCTCCAAATTCAAGGGTATCTCCTGCCTTTTTACCAATTGCAGGAATAATACGGACTGCTGTTGTTTTTTGGTTCACCATGCCGATTGCCATCTCATCTGCAATGATACCTGATATGGTAGTTGCCTTAGTGTCCCCGGGAATTGCAATCATATCAAGTCCCACAGAACATACACATGTCATTGCCTCAAGCTTTTCCAAAGTCAGGGCACCACAGGAAGCCGCATCAATCATTCTCTGGTCTTCTGAAACGGGTATGAATGCTCCTGAAAGACCGCCTACATAAGAAGATGCCATAACACCGCCCTTTTTAACCTGATCATTTAACAGGGCAAGAGCTGCGGTTGTTCCTGGGGCACCGGCATATTCCAGTCCTATTTCCTCTAAAATCTCTGCAACACTGTCTCCCACTGCAGGGGTTGGTGCTAAAGATAAATCAATAATCCCAAAAGGAACACCCAGACGCTTTGATGCCTCTTTGGCAACAAGCTGTCCCACACGGGTTACCTTGAAAGCCGTTTTTTTAATGGTTTCACAAAGCACTTCAAAATTTTGCCCATGAACCTGTGACAATGCCCTCTTTACCACTCCGGGACCTGACACACCTACATTTATGATACGGTCTGCCTCCGTCACTCCATGAAATGCACCTGCCATAAACGGATTATCATCCGGTGCATTGCAAAATACTACAAATTTGGCAGGACCGATACAGTCACGGTCTGCAGTAAGTTCGGCGCTTTCCTTTACAATCTCACCAATCAGCTTAACGGCATCCATATTGATGCCGGTCTTTGTCGAGCCTACATTTACACTGCTGCATACATATTCCGTCACATTTAACGCCTCCGGAATGGAACGTATCAGCAGCTCGTCATAAGGTGTCATTCCCTTTGAAACCAATGCGGAATAACCACCAATAAAGTTTACTCCTACAACCTTTGCGGCCTCATCTAATGTCTTTGCAATCTGCACATAGTCAGCACTTGATTTACAACAGGAGCTTCCCACCATGGCAATTGGAGTTAATGAAATACGCTTATTTACAATAGGAATACCGTATTCCATCTCAAGCTCTTTTCCTACCTTTACCAAATCCCTGGCAGAAATGGTAATTTTATCATAAATCTTCTCACAGGTTATCTTTAAGTCCTCTGAAACACAATCTAAAAGGGAAATGCCCATTGTGATTGTACGAACATCCAAATTCTCTTCATGAATCATGGCATTCGTTTCCATAACCTCATTTATATTAATCATTTTGCCCCCTCCTACAATCTGTGCATCATATCAAAAATCTCTTCCTGCTGTAAAGTAATTGTAACACCAATCTCATCACCAATTTGTTTTAATTCTGAGGAAATGGTTGCAAAATCCTTATTTGAGTCCTGAATATTTACAATCATAATCATATTAAACCAATTTTGCACAATGGTTTGTGCGATATCTAAAATATTAATCTGATTTCCTGCAAGATATTTGCATATTTTGAAAATGATACCTACTTTGTCTTCTCCTACTACTGAGATTACTGTTTTTTTCATAACGTTGTCCTTCCTATGCATTAATATATGTATAACTAACATTCAATCAAAACAGAACTATGCTCCCGGCTCGCCACTGAAACTGACTCTTAGACACATCT
>JAIDHZ010000379.1 GCA_029052995.1 Lachnospiraceae bacterium
ATAAAAAATAGAAAATTTTACGGGAAAAGATTTTCATGAAAAGTTTCTCTCACGCAAAAAGAACCAGACAGGATACCCTGCCTGATCCTTTTTTAGTTTTTCACCAAATAACCTTCACAAATTATTTATGTGCTTTTTTCAACCTGTTACACTCAGATTAGTAGCTAACCGTAAATACCTTCTTCGCATTTGATGTAAGCATTGCCTGACCGTTTTTATCATACATTACATAAACGATACCATTAATCTTAACTTCTTCTCCAGTCATTACCTCAACAGAGTATTCTGCGTTTTCAATGAATGTATCATTCTTTAATGTAATAACTACAGTCTGAATATTTACAGTCACATCTTCGATTTCGAGAACTTTATTATCTTTATCTTTTACAACAAAGAGTTTCTTTAACATCTCAGGAGTAAGAACTTCATCTACAATCTGATTATTGTATGTAAGGGTAATCTTCTTTGTATTATCCTTATCAAATGCAGGCTCACCCTTAATCTTAAGTGGTTCTACTGTAGATTCTTTATCAACATAATTAACTGGTGTACTAACCTTCTTTAATACTCCGCCAGCAATCTCAACTGTAAATGCTAAATCACCAGTTTGGGATGGTGCTGGAACATTAATTATGATAAGTCCATCTTTATCTGTCGTAGTAGTAGCTGTAAATTTAGTATAGTTTACATTATTGAATGTTGCTGTAACTGTTACATTCTTATCAACAATAGCATTTCCATTCTTATCATGTAATCTATAGTATACCTTTGTATCCTGCTCTTTATATACTCTATTACCATATGGATATGTGAACTCACTTTCCCAGCTATCTGGTGTCCAATTCATTGTGTAAAGAATCTGACCACCAAGATCAATGTTTTTCTCAAATGTACTAGCATTTACAGCATACTCATTCACACCAACCGTTTCAAACGTCTGCAAATCACCTTCAGAATCATAGTAAGTAACCTTACATGTATCATTCTTAAGATTAATATCACCGTATACTTTTGTCTCACCGGTCTTGGAAGATGTAATAAGAGCCGCTCCATCTTTTTCATCAATCTTACAGTTCTCATAATTCAATCCATCAAAACGATATGCAACGCCCACATTTGTAATGTCTACAAATAAGTTTCTAGGAAGAATTGATGTATCTCTCCTTGTTTCCTCTAATTTCTCAAAATCAGCAGCAAACGAACCTAATGGACACTTAGCAGTTGGTAAGAATCCAACCTTCCATGTCTTATTTACAACGGATTCACTAGTAGTATTCTCTGTCTTTCCACTTGGATAGCTATAAATCCATGTGCCAGGTTTTGTTGCATCTTCCTCATATGCAAGACCTAAATCAAGCCAGCAAAGGTCACAAATATTCTTTGTTTTATCCCCCTGCTTAATAGCTTCAAATTTCTGATTACCAGCATAAGTATTAAATGTCTTAAAGTTACCCTCGTATTTAAGTGAAAGATTTTGTACATAAGCACCTTCATGTCCTACAAGAACTAAATACGCTTTACCGTCTTTATTTGTCTTTGTATCCAGATATTTAACCTGAACACCGTTACCAATTGTAGTCTCTACCGCAGTAATCTGTTCATCACCAACATAGAACTGTACATCCTCATTGGTCTGAACTTCTCCGTTTTCTGCAATAACCTCACCAGTAACTACAATGTACTGATCCTCAATTGCATGGAAAGTTGGAACTTTTCCATCTGCCGGTTTTTCATCCGGTTTTGCAACAAACTGTACATAACTGTACATTGGATACTTGCTATTTGCTCCTCTAATCGGATGTTCATCATAGTTTTTATTCTTATCATATATACTAATTTCTTTCTCTAATGCATCAATCTGAAGTCTAGCCTCAACAAAGATTGCACCACTGACATTTGATGAAGCAGACTTAATAACAACCTGATTTCCATTCTGTGTCATACCGCCTGTAGTTTGCTGTATATTACCATTCGCATCGATTACATCATAACCAAGGAAGATTGCCTTAATATTATCAGTCTTAGGCATCAATGTATTTGTATTTGTAGTAGTACCATCCTTGGTTGCTCTAATAACAGGATATGCATAGGTAGCTGTCTTAACTGTTCCATCTACTGACTTGTAGGTAGCTGTTAATAATGCATTACCGGTAATAGCATTTGCTGTTTCTGCTTTTGAGTTAAATACAGGTATACGACATGCAAATGTATAATTTGAATCATCAATTAAATAACTATTTTCAACACCTACATATTCTTTAAGATATTGGGTAATCTGGCTATATGTCATCTCTTCTGCTACTGCATAACGAGCATCTTCTGTTACATCTGCCCACTTAACAGCGTTGATAACTTCAACTTTCTCTGCTCCAGCCTTATCATTTGAATTAAAATCACCGGTTACCTTATTTAAGCTGTAACCTGTTGTTGATACATCTACCTGACCCGGAGACTGAATGGATACGATTAAGATACCCTTACCCTTCATTGTATTTACATTCTCAATCTGTACACCATCTTCTTTTGAATACTCCTGCTCAAATTCTGTATACGTCTTTGAATAAATATTCTTCCCCTTTTTTCCATCGTACTCATACAAGTCAATGTAGAGCTTTGAATACTTAGAAATACTAATCTTGTTAAAGAACACAGACATTGAAACAAGACCTTCCGGAACATTAATAATAGATGTTGTTGTTGTAATATCTGCGCCATCATTATAGATTGTATAAGACTCTGTCGCACCAGGTCCTGTAACTGTAACATCACCCTGTCCGGATGTAACTTCCTTACTTGGGAATACCACCTCAAACTTAGCCTCTGTTGCTTTTCTTTCTGGTGGCAGGATGAAATATGGTATTGCAGACATATAAACATTATTACCAACCTGCTGAGATGTTACATATTCTACAGGATAGTAATCGTTTGTATTGTAAGATGTCTGAATACCTGTATCACCTGCTGCATGTCCATCGAATGGAATGATATCATCATATAATAATGAACGGTTGTTATCAACCTGAATACCCTGACGTACAACAGATGCAAACTTCACTGTGATATCATCATCATTTGGCTGATTGTCTACCAATGTAGATGCATTAAAGCTTATGTATGGACATTTTCCAACAGCAACAGCATCATTAATGTCATCAACATAATATGTAGAAGGAATCTCACCGTTATAAGTCACTGTAAATTCAGCAATACCCTCATCATTTGTTACAGCTGTATCTGTAGTAACACCATCAACCTTAATTACATAATCACTTGCCTTAACTATATTATTATCAATCTTGTCTAATACTAATTTAACTCTGGAACCCTTCTTAGGTGTTGCATCCTTCTGAACATATGCCTGAACAATCATATCCTGATTTACAAGAACTGTATTCTCAATAATCTCAGCATTACCATTAGCATCCTTATTGTTCTTAATTGGATTAAATACAGAAAGGGTTACACCATCATTTTCCGGATCATACTTTGTAACAGTAACTTTACAACTTGCAGATACTGTACCACTTGTAGCAACAATATTAGCTACACCTGCTGAAATACCGGTAACCTTACCGTTTTGATCAACCGTTGCAACTTCAAGATTATCACTGGACCATGTTACACCAGCGACACTTGCTGTGATAGTTGCAGTCTGGTTTTTACCAATTGTAAGTTCTGTATTAGAAAGCGTAATAACGATTGGTTCTGTAACTGTTACAGTTGCTTCTGCTTTCTTTCCATTGCTAGCTGTGGCTGTAATGGTAGCTGTTCCTGCTGCAAAACCAAAAATGACACCGGCATCTGTAACAGTAGCAACCTTCTCATTGCTTGAAGAGAACTTAACAGTCTTATTTGAAGCATCATTAGGTGTAATTGTTACTTTTGCCTGAACTGACTTACCCCTTTCTACTGTATATGAACTCTGATCAAGTGCAATAGACTGTACTTCAATTGTTTTTGTCGGGTCCGTCGGCTTTGTAGGATCCGTCGGTTTTGTCGGCTGCGTAGTCGGCTGTGTTTTTGGATTAACCGTAACAGTAATAGTCTTCTTAACAGTCTTTCCCTTTGTGCTCTTAGACTTAGCAGTTACCGTAATTTTTGCTGTTGACTTCTTTGTAACATTCTTGGCAGTTATCTTAATCTTTGAAGTTGCACTGCTGATCTTCTTCTTTGAAGCCTTTGGATTGGTAACCTTTGCAGTTGCAACATTTTTGTTGGATGATTTAACTGTAACCCGTAAATCATTCTTGCCATAAACTTTCTTCTTGTTTGCTGTGACCTTTGCATTCACAGTCTTTGACTGTCCAGCATTTAATGTAACCTTACTGGAAACCGAGAGCTTTTTCACTATCTTCTTGGTTGCAGCTTCTGATGTTGTAGCCGGTGCTACAGTAAGAACTGAAACAACCATTACAAAAGAAAGCAGTAATGCCAAAGCCCTCTTAAACTTTGCTGAGTTTTTACTCATAGTTTAACTCCTCCTTAGATTATAAAAAATATTGATATTATAATAATTCGACAAGCATCTATGCTCATCTTAAATAATACCCACAATTAAAA
>JAIDHZ010000038.1 GCA_029052995.1 Lachnospiraceae bacterium
CACCACAGCCTGGCTGGTGGTGCTTATTGCTTATAAAATAATATTTTTGACATCATTATGCTGTATATTCATTAATTGCATATCCTTTTACGTGATACTCCAAACGAAACTTGTCGGCAAGCAATGCAATAAATTCAGAATTTGTTGGCTTACCCTTTCCGGATAACATGCAATATCCGAATAATGCCTCCATCACATCCTGTTTTCCTCTATTCCATGCAACCTCAATTGCATGTCGTATAGCACGCTCCACACTGCTTGTTGTAGTCTGATATTTTTTTGCAATTGTTGGATATAGGTATTTTGTAATATAATTTAAGATATCAGGATCTTTAACTGCCATCATGATTCCTTCACGGATATATTGGTAACCCTTTATATGTGCAGGAATACCTATTTCACGAATTGTCTTTGTAACATCATTTTCTAAAATAGAATCAATAAGAAACTGTTTTTGCTCAATGGTCATTTCATTGCGCTGCTTTTGTTCTAACTTTTCCTGATAGCGCAGTTCTAATATCCTCTCTGTTATCTTAGCAATAAACTGTGAATCCTGATTTAACATAAAATAGTAATCCGCTCCCATATTATATGCTAAATCAATAATCATTTGAGAACAGACATGAGTTAAAAATACAAATTTCGTATCCATTAGCTGTTCAGTTTTTTTACACTGCTGTAATAAAGAAATACCGTCTCCACCATTTAAACTGATATCTGCAATAATTAAGTCCGGCTCATCTTCCTTCACTGTCTGCAAAATCTCATCATACTCTGTGGTAAGCTCCTTAATCTGATAATCAAACTGCTTCATATACTGGCATAAATCTTCTGTCATTTCCTGCTTCTGTTCCCCTGCAATTACTATTTTCATACTTTCTCTCATCTTACATCCTCCCTCTCATTCATTTTATCCAGACGAATCTTGTCCGCTACCAGAGCAATAAATTCAGAGTTAGTAGGCTTCCCCTTATCCGCCTGAATCGTATAGCCAAATAACTCATGTATCGTATCAATATTCCCCCTTTCCCATGCCACCTCTATGGCATGCCTTATAGCACGTTCTACTCTTGTATCTGTTGTAGCATATTCTTTTGCAATATCAGGATATAGCTGCTTCGTCACTGCATTCAGCACATCCATATTTTCTACAGCCATTAAAATGGCAGTTCTTAAATATAGGTATCCCTTTATATGTGCGGGAACACCAATCTCATGTATAATCTGTGTCACTAATAAGTTCATATCTTTTTGGTAACTACTTTGTTTTATAACAATTTCATCTAATGGCATACTATAATTTGTTGCAGCTTTCTGCTTCGGCGATTCAACTATACATTTTTCCAGTGTATTTCCATTTTCTTCCCATGGGAGAAATCTGACGTTTCTTCGGTCCTTTAATACATCTAACATAACTGTTTGTTTCGATGTACCTACTAAAATAAACCGTATTTTGTCATATTGTGCTTCCGAGCGTATTCTCTCAATTACACCAATTCCGTCCAATTTTGGCATTACCGGATTAAGGATTACTATATCCGGAATTTCTTCTTTAATATGTAATAGTAACTGGTCTCCATTATCGTAGGTGCCTAATAGCTGACATTGTGCTTGTCTTTTCACAACATCCTCTATTTTCTTTTGTATTGTCTCGTCGTGATGGCCAATCATTACATGTATCATTTTTTACCTCCCTAAAATATATGATTATTCGCCAAAATTTATACCTTTTATTTACAAAAAAGTATATGCAACAGATAAGAATATACCAAAATAAAGAAATTTTCTTAAGTTGCCATATAACAATTTGTTTACAAAATCCCCTATTTTTCTATGTGACACATCACAATTTATTTTTTTACAAAATACTTTATGTCTTGTTTTTTTCATCTTTTATTGGCACCTATTCGAAAATGCACGAAAAACCACCATTTTTCGCATGCAGAAAATGTAAAATCAGTGCGTTCTATAAGGTTTTTTAGCGAAAAAAATCTATTTTTAATTATTCATCATATTTTCAATAAAAATACCATAGCCCCTTTTTGGATCATCGACAAAAACATGTGTTACAGCACCCACTAATTTACCATTTTGTATAATAGGTGATCCACTCATTCCCTGAACAATTCCACCTGTAAGCGTAAGCAGTTCTTTATCCTTCACAAGAATTTCCATTTCCTTGTCGCCATTTTCATTCTTATGAATATTAACAATTTCAATGTCATATTGTGCCTTTTTCCCACTTACATACGACTGAATACATGCAGCCCCCTTCTTCACCTCGTCTATTGATGCAACCGGAACCGCTTTTTCTGTATTTAAAGAATCCTGAAAATTATCCGTAATCTGACCATATATACCATAGACCCTGTTTCCCTCAATATTTCCCACAACATTTTCAGTCTGATAAGCAATCATTCCTTCTATAATGCCAGGTTTTCCCACTTTTCCTTTCTCCACTCCAAAAATGTCTGCCTCATAAATTTCTCCACCTGACACCTTTAACAATGTACCGGTATCTGTGTCATTTATACTGTGTCCTAACGCCCCAAAGTCATTACCCTCCACATAAGTTACCGTTCCAAGCCCCTGTAAATCATCGCGCACCCAAATACCCACTTTATAGGTATTAAGGCCTGACTCTACCGGTTCAATCTTTACTTCTGTTTCATCATTTCCTCTCAACACATCAAAAACCAATGTTTCTCCACCACAATTTGTAATCAAATTAATCAACTGCTTTTTTGTGTGAATCGTTTCATTATTTAAAGCTTTAATATAGTCACCCGGCATTAATTTATTTTTTGCCGGAGTAACTGTATTACCATTTAAATCCGTCACTTCACCTGTATCAATTACCAGAATACCATTTGTATTTACATAGATTCCCACTGTCTTTCCAACCGGTATGACTTTTCTTTCTGCATTGTATTTATTATCTTTTTTATTTGAAGCAAAATTATTTGAAACCTCCTGAATTCTTTTTTCCTTTAATTCGTTACCATATCCCATGCCAGCCACAGCAAAAATGAACATAATATTTGTAGCCAGCAGCCATTTTAAAAGTTTCTTATAACTTTCCATTTTATCTTCTCCTTTACACAATACATATTCTAACGATACATTTATACCCGGCTCATGCTTTTTGCATAATAAAAAGACCCACAATAAATGCTTTTACATTTATTATGGGTCCCTAATGATTCCTTCAATCAGTTAACCTTTGCCTTGCCTGCCAATTCTTTCATTTCCTTTGCACTTTCTATTACTCTATCCGTAATCTCTACGCCGCCAATCAGCCTTGCAAGTTCCATAATCTCCTCTTCTTTGTCTAATTGGAAAATATTTGTCACAGTTTTTGTATCTTCCACTTTCTTTTCAATCATATAATGGTGATTAGCCATCGCTGCAATTTGCGGCAGATGCGTAATGCAAATAACCTGGTGGTTTTTCCCTATAGCATTAATTTTTTCTGCTACCATCTGAGCTGTACGTCCACTGATTCCCACATCAATTTCATCAAAAATCAATGTTTCAATCCTGTCTTCATCTGCCAGGCATGATTTTATTGCCAGCATAATTCTGGAAAGCTCGCCGCCTGATGCCACCTGCCATAATGGTTTCATATCTTCTCCCACATTTGTAGAAATGATAAAATAAGCATGATCAAAACCATTTGATGTATACTGTTCCTGCTTTTCAAATACCATGTCAAATCGAACATCCAGAAAATTCAAATCAACAAGAGCATTTTTTATATTATCTTTAAGCAATGCAGCCACTTTTATGCGTTCATCATGTAATTTCTTACAGGATTTTTCAAGCTTTGCCGTAACTTCTTCTAAACGTCCTTCTAAATCCTTCACATACAATGCATGATTTTCCAGTTTGTCATAACGCTTTTCCAAATCATCTGCATAAGCTAACACATCATTAATAGTTCTTCCATATTTTGCTTTCATATGATTAATCAGATTGAGCCTTTCTTCCATCTGCCGGAAATCTTCCTCTGAGTACATATTGTTTTCCATATATTCCCTTGCACATCTTCCGAAATCGGCAAGTAAATCAGAGGCCGTGGCAAGCTGGTCTGTCATGGAGGACAACGCTTCATCATATTCTGATATATCATTCATTTCCCTTATTGCACGGTCAAGCGAATCATGTGTTTGACCCTCTGTAAGATTATGTGCGGCAGACAATGCTTCCACAATGTTCTTGCTGTTTGCTGCAAGACGATATGACTCCTCAAGTTCTTCATCTTCTCCAACTTTAAGATTTGCATCCTGCAATTCTTTTTTTTCAAACCGGATTAAGTCAAGCTGTCTGTTTTTTTCTTCTTCATTTATAGTATTTGCAGATAATTCATCTTTTATCTTTGTATATTCGCAAAAAATATTTTTTACCTTTTCTTTCAATGGCATTAACGTTCCATGCCCATAACGGTCTAAAAGCTTAATATGATTCGTTGGAACAAGCAGCGACTGATGTTCGTGCTGTGCATGCAGATCCAAAAGCAGTCCCGCAATCTCCCTTACTTTGGAAATCGTTACAGTTTCTCCATTCACCTTGCTGACACTGCGATTGCCAATTATCTTTCTTGAAAGGACAATTTCATGATTTTCAAGCTCTGCAATATCTATTTCCTTTAAGCGTCCTAACGTTTCTGCATCTTCCACTGAAAACAGCAGTTCAACCAAACCGTACTGTGCGTCTTTCCTCACAAAATCCTTTGGTGCTCTGCCTCCTAATGCTAACATAATGGAATCAATGACAATGGATTTACCTGCACCGGTCTCTCCTGTTAAAATGTTTAATCCTTCAGAAAAATCAATGTCCATTTCATCAATTAATGCCATATTCTTAATATGTAAATTCAATAGCATACTATACCTCCAAATCGTCAGATGCTACCTTTTTAATACCAGCAATTATTTCCTTACAAAGTGTTCTGCTTCTCACTGCACAAAAAATGGTATCATCTCCTGCAATGCATCCCATTAATCCCGGAAGATTCATATTGTCAAGGGCGGCCGCAACTGCCATAGCCATCCCTGAAACCGTGCGCACCACAATCAGATTTTCTGCATAATCCATATTCAAAATACCTGCGCTTAATACCTGTTGATATTTTTTCATCACATCAGTATCTGTATTCTGAATCAATGTATATTTTTGCCGGCCATTTCCTACTGCTACCTTTGTAAGCTTCATTTCACGGATATCTCTTGAAATCGTCGCCTGTGTAGTGGAAAAACCTGCTTTTGTAAGCTCCTCTAATAATTCATCCTGTGTTTCAATTTCTTTTGTCTCAATAAAC
The DNA here is from genome assembly GCA_029052995.1 of Lachnospiraceae bacterium. Classification (GTDB taxonomy): domain Bacteria; phylum Bacillota; class Clostridia; order Lachnospirales; family Lachnospiraceae; genus CAG-590. The sequence goes on from JAIDHZ010000038.1 coordinate 5,321, forward strand.
TGTTTTATTGCATTCTGTCTACGTTCTTTCATATATCCATACCCTTTTTCAAACCATGTGGTGCAATCTTTTCCCGCAGTACTTCATAAAAGCTTAAATCAAATAATTTAATCATCTTTGTAACAGAATCTGCTTTGCATATCCGAACCCTGTCACCTGCAGAAAGCTTCATGCCATCTTGTCCGTCAAAACTGATAATCGCCTCCTCTTTTTGTGCTTTTCTCATCCTCAGCACTTCAATCACAATCTCATCCTCACTGGACAATACAATACTCTTCGAAGTGAGGGAATGGGGTGAAATCGGTGTCACAATCATCAAAGTTGTCTTAGGTGACACAATTGGTCCTCCGGCTGACAAATTATAACCGGTAGAACCTGTCGGTGTAGCGATAATAACACCATCCGCTTCATAGATATCTAACACTCTTTCGTTTACATATATCTTAAGTCCTATAATACGTGAAAAGCCTGCACGGGTTACCACAATATCATTTAATGCCACATCCTTTACGGGTAAATCTTTTGATTCTTTCTTTATGATTGTGCCACATATATTCATCCGGGGTTCCATTTCATAATCGTCCGCTAACAGACGGTCAATAACCGGATAGATTTGTTCCGGTTCTACCTCTGCCAAAAAACCCAGCGTTCCAAGATTCACACCAACAATCGGAATATCAAGATTACGCAAATCCCTGCTTACCTTAAGAATCGTCCCATCTCCCCCAAGTGCGAGAATGCAGTCAAATTGTTCCTTATCTCCAATTTCATAAAAAATTCCATTACCATTGTTTCCTACAATCTGCTTACTGGTTCCGCCTTTCAATGAAATGTACTCAATAATCTTTTTGGATAATATTAAATTTTCATCCTTTACACCATTGGTGGCAATCAAAAAACGCCTCATACCATCACCTGCTTATCTAAAGCTCCATGAGAAGCCTCTACTATCGCATGCACATCAATCAAAGCCGGCTGCCTTAATACATCTTTACTTAAATGAAGAAGGTACTCAATATTACCTTCCGGCCCTTTTATGGGGGAAAACTCCAAGTCACAAAGAATAAAGCCAATGGAATCTGCATATTCCATAACCATTTCAATCACTTCTCTATGTACACTTTTATCTCTTACAACCCCTTTTTTTCCAACCTTTTCTCTTCCTGCTTCAAACTGCGGTTTAATCAGGCATACAATCTCTCCTGCATCGGTCAAAAGCTCCTTTACAGGCCCTAATACTTTCTTAAGCGATATAAAAGAAACATCAATTGATGCAAACTCCACCGGATTGTCTATCTGGTCAGGGGTTACATATCGAATATTAGTTTTTTCCATACAAACGACACGGGAGTCATTTCTAAGTCTCCAGTCAAGTTGTCCATGCCCCACATCCACAGCATATACCTTTACTGCACCATTTTGTAACATACAATCTGTAAAGCCTCCTGTTGAAGAACCCACGTCCATACAGACTTTCCCCTCTAACCTGATATCAAAATGCTCCATCGCCTTTTCCAGTTTTAATCCACCCCTGCTTACATATTTAAGAGTCGGTCCCCTTACTTCAATTGATACCCTTTCATCAAAAAAAGCACCAGCCTTATCCTCTCTTACTCCATCCACAAACACAACACCTGACATAATAACAGCCTTAGCCTTTTCCCTTGACACTGCCAGTCCTCTGCTTACTAATAAAACATCTAATCGTTCTTTCATATATGCCTCATAATCACTCGTTCAATGCTGTCTGCATCTAAATGCAAATATTTACGCAAATCAGATACTTCACCATGCTCTACAAATGTATCATATATTGCAAGATTTTTTACCGTTACATCTTTGATCTGCTGCTGCATATAAAACGCTGATACAGTCTGTCCAAATCCTCCCTGATATATCTCTTCCTCAAGAGTTATAATAACCGAATGTGTCTTTGCAAGTTCTAATAGCAATTCTTCATCTAAAGGCTTTAAAAACCTTGCATTTACCAGTGTGATTGTATGCCCTTTCGCCTTTAGTCTTTCATATACTGCAACAGCCTCTTCCACCATATTGCCAACTGCAATTAATGCAATCTTTTCTCCCTCAAATAATATCTCACTCTTCCCCTTAACAATCGGAGCAAGCTTTTCTTTCAAGCCATAATATGCATCCCCCCTGCTATATTTAACTGCTATGGGACCATCAAATTGTACTGCATACTCCATCGCCTTTGTGAGCTCATAACGGTTCTTTGGGGCAATTATCGTCATATTAGGAATATGAGAAAGATAAGCCATATCAAAAATGCCCTGATGAGTTGCACCATCCTGCCCCACAAGGCCAGAGCGGTCAATGGCAAGAATAACGTGCAGATTCTGCAGGCAGACATCATGCAAAATCTGATCATATGCCCTCTGTAAAAA
>JAIDHZ010000380.1 GCA_029052995.1 Lachnospiraceae bacterium
TCATAATCTCCCACTAATGTACTATTCAAAACCATCCCGGTAAGCTCGACTTTATCCCGCATGCAGACTGCCTCCTTTCATCAGTAATCCGTATCTTTATATCCATAATTCTTAAGCAGAAAATCACTGTCCCTCCAATCCTTTTTCACTTTTACCCACAGTTTCAGATTAACCCTGGTATCCAAAAGATTTTCCATATCCTTCCGTGCCTGAGTCCCTATTTTCTTTAACATGGAACCCTGCTTTCCAATAATAATTCCCTTATGGGAATCCCGTTCACAGATAATAGTAGCATCAATATCCACAATACCGCCACTATCACGATCCTTCATACGTTCAATCACTACAGCAATCCCATGAGGAATTTCCTTGTCCAAAAGGCGTAGTGCTTTTTCACGAATCATTTCTGCCACAATGGCACGTTCCGGCTGGTCAGTAATCGTGTCCGGGTCATAATATTGCGGTCCCTCTTCAAGATAATCAAAAATCGTCTTAATCAGTTCGTCTGTATTATTATCTCTAAGTGCAGAAACCGGAACAATTTCTTTAAAATCATACACATCTTTGTAGGTATTAATCGCCTTAAACACCTCTTCCTCTAAAACAGTATCAATCTTGTTTATAACCAAGATTACCGGTGTATGGATTTTCGACAGCTTTTCAATTATATACCTCTCTCCTGCCCCAATAAATGTTGTCGGTTCAACAAGCCATAAAACAACATCTACTTCTTTAAGAGTATTCTCTGCCGTACAAAGCATATATTCTCCAAGCTTGTTTCTTGCCCGGTTGATACCCGGTGTATCCAAAAATACAATCTGACCATTTTCACCGGTATATACCGTCTGAATACGATTCCGCGTAGTCTGTGCTTTACTGCTTGTTATTGCAATCTTTTGTCCAATTAAATGGTTCATCAACGTTGATTTGCCCACATTAGGTCTTCCAATAATAGTGACAAATCCTGATTTAAATTGTTTCATAAACTCTTCCTTGTCATAATCCTTTGTCTATATAAGATATAACAGCATAATCATTATATCAGCGGCTTCACCACAGTAAACAATGTTTTCTCTTTTTCAATTACTTCTTCATCACCTAATGCTGCAATCAAAGGCTTTGAAACAATTGCCTCAATATATGGTGCAAGCCCTCTGATAGTTTCCACATTAGTTCCAAGTATCTCTTCCCGTTCACGCTGCAATTGCTCCTGAGTAACACCTGACAGATATAACAAATAGCTATAAGCTCCATCAGCTGATGGATTAAGCGGTGCATCCAGTTTACTAATTGCACCAATAATATATTTTAACATATCACGTTCAGACACATCAAAGTTTTTCACATAATCTGGCGCATCTTTGTATATTTCATAGGTTTTTCCAAGATTTGGGTCACGGTAAGAGGTAAAATATGCATCGCCCATCCGGTTAAAATTGCACATACAACCGTAAGCTCCACCTTTTACTCTTACGTTAATCCAAAGATAATCGTAAGAGAATATCACCTGCAATACATTCAATGCACCGGTATATTCATATCCCTGTTTCAAAAAATTACCTGCCGTTGCCACATACTGCACCTTGCTGGCTGTCAAAAAGCCCTCATTCCCTATTTCCAAATTAAATTGCTGCTCTACAACATCCTCTTTATCCTCGTTCATGTATTTCTTCATAGAAACTAAAGACCTGCTTAGCCTGCTGTCGATATTTTCCTTTCCTGTATAAGAAATAACCAAATTTTCCGGCTTTGCAAATGCATGCAGGGCTGCTTTTAATTTATTACAGGTTTCCTCATAACGCTCATCAAAATGCTTATACAAATCAGATGCAAATTCATAAAATGTAATCCCCTCTAATACTTCTTTCAGATAAGCACCCTTTGAAAAATAGGACAATGCCCGGTTTGCCATGGAGGTGTGCCCGCTGTCCTGAATATTCATTTTCATCTGCGAAGTAAGCTCGGCAAGAACCTCTTTCATACGCTTTCTATTCGTGATATCAGAGGCAAATAATATCTCTTCCATTAATGACAACGCATCATCAATATTTTCATATAGTACTTTTGTTTTAACAGAAAGGCTTACTTTATATCCACCCATTTTTTCCGGTACTCCGATAGCACTTAACGAAAGACCGATACCGCCCGTTTTCAGATCAATCTCATTTGCAAGGGCACTATAAGAATAATTTTGTGTATCCACCTCTTTATACAGCGCCGTCAATAATGATACATACGGCAACAGTTCAAGCGACACATGATTAAGCATAAAATCATAACTTACATAAGCTATTCCATTAGTAAAAATGTCATGGGAAACAACCGGGATTCCTTCCACTTTGCTCTCTTCATTCTTGATCTGGTATGCCTCTTTCCCTAAATCCGAAAGCTTCAATAACGGAATTTTTTCGAGATCTTCCCTGGATGAAGGCTCTGACTGATACTTCTTTAGTTCCATTGTCTGTTTTACC
>JAIDHZ010000381.1 GCA_029052995.1 Lachnospiraceae bacterium
ATCCTTAAATAATAAAATACAAAAGTGATGATTTCCCGCTGTCTTTGTTATTAATAAAATGAATTATATTTTATAATAATTGTTTTATGGCACTGCCTGCAATATAAAAATAATAGTTTCATTTGAAAATCTTTTATGATACAGTTATTTTAGAGGTGATAAATGGTAAAATGTCCAAGGATGATGAATACTACTAAATTTTAATATACTATGTTTAACCGGACATTCAGAGGATGGCTCTACCTGATCCAAGTCTTGCGGAAAGGGGAATGCTTCCTTTTTAGGCAATAACCTTATGGAGGGCATGCCCATACAGAAAGAAAAATGTGATTTCAGGCACTTATCAATTGCATAAATGCCCAAAACCACATTATTTTTAAATGAATTATTAATACTTATTTAATAGGTAAACAACTGTACCCAGTAATTTCTTCCAGAAGTATTCTTTAAATGCCCTACTCCAAGCTTGGTAAACTTCGCATTCAAAATGTTGGCTCTATGACCATCACTGTTCATCCATGCCTCCATTACCTGTTCTGGAGAAGTCTGCCCCCAAGCAATGTTCTCTCCTGCACCGGTAAAACGAATACCATTGTCTGTTAACACAGAGCTAAACTTTCTGCCATCCGGTCTAGTATGGGAAAATGAGGTCTGAATCTCTTTTGCCCGGACAGATGCAGCAGCAGACACTTCTGTATCCAGTTTCAACGCATGTAGCCCCGCCTTAGCACGTTCCTTATTCACCAAGTTCAAAATCTGCTCTGCATAAGATAATGCCTCGTTATCTGTCTCGGGTTTATTTGTATCCGTTTCCGGCTTATTTGTATCTGGTTTATTTGTGTCAGGTTTACTTTCCGGTATATTTGGAGTATTGCCACTTCCATCAGGTTTAATGTTATCTGGAATGTTCGGCTTATTATTATCACTGCCTGACTGATTGTTATCGGGTACTTCTGTATCCGGAACACTTATATCCGGCTGGCTATTATCCGGAATATTCGGCTTATTACAACTATTATCAGAGGAATCACAATCCGGCAATGTAATGGTAGGGCAATCCTTCCAGTTACCATTTTGCAATTTATCATTCAGATCCTCCAGCACAGTTTTTATGTCAGATAAGTTATTAACTTTCCCCCCTACCACAATATACTGCTTTGCTTTTTTCTGTTTATTTGGACAATTCGTATCGGCTGCCTGCACTGGAAATACTGTACTGCCAACGAGTCCAAATACCATCGCTGCTGCTACTATTGATTTTTTCTTCATAAGCTTATAACCTCCTACCACAATTATTACATTTGTATTAAAATGCATTACATTTTTGTTACATACAAATCGTAACACAGATTATAAGAAAATGATACCGGTAATGATTACCACTGTTCTATAAAGAACCCGATTTTTTCTTGCTATTCCTCATTATTTGTTTTACAATAAAATTATCAATTTTATTATAAGAGAAAATATTTACCTTTTAATAAATATAGCGAGGATTT
>JAIDHZ010000382.1 GCA_029052995.1 Lachnospiraceae bacterium
GCAAATAACAGTAAACCTCCCCGGCTGTGAGTCCTATAACTGTTCCTTAATCCGGTTGCCAAATTGTGCCCAGTCTTTTTTCACTCTTGCAATAACCTCCTCCAAATCATTGCAGTTTGTATCAACCCATATATCTGCCGCCCTTTCATATAACGGTGCCCTGTTTTTCATGAGCTCATGTATTCTTTCATAAGGGTTTGAACCACGCAGCAACGGTCTGTCTGAATCTCCCTTCACTCTTTCATAAATAATGGAATCTGCTGCCGTTAAATAATATACTCTTCCAATTTCCTTTAACAGTCCTGCATTTTCCCTCTTAAGGGGCATTCCCCCGCCGGTGGAGATAACTGTATTCTTCACCGTATCCCTTAAATGCTGCAGAGCTTCCGTTTCCAGTCTGCGGAAAGCCTCCTCACCCTCCTTGGCAAAGATTTCAGGGATGGATTTACCTGTCCGGTTCTCAATATAGGAATCCGTGTCAAGAAAGTCCATTTTCATACGCTTTGCAAGCTCTTTTCCTACCGTTGTCTTCCCACTTCCCATAAATCCAATAAAAACGATATTGTCCTTTTGATACATTTTCCTCTTTAGGTCCGTATAGACATCCTCAACGATATCCCGGGGTACTTTTACATCATGCCACAATTCATAAGCGATAACCCCCTGATACAGCAGCATCTTCAAAGCATTATAGGCTTTTCCACCATGTTCTGTTACAAGCCTCATAAATTTAGTATCTGCCGGGTTATAGATTAAATCCACTCCAACACTTACTTTTTCATAAAATTCCGGGTCTTCCAAAACAGCCGAATCTGTATCTGGAGCTAACCCGATTGAGGTAGCCTGAAAAACAATCAAATCCTTTTCATCTATCTTGCCATAATCCTGCAATGCCATGGGAATGACCACTTCTTTTGCATAAAAAGCGTTCATTGCCTTTGCAACAGCCTCTGCCTTCTCGACTGTACGGTTTAAAAGATAAACCGTTTTTGCCCCCTCTGACAGGCACATGTAAACTACCGCTTTCGCTGCACCGCCTGCTCCAAGTATGGCTGTATTTTTCCCATTTAAGGAAATTCCATCTTCACGGATCTGCCGCCTAAGCCCTAACATATCTGTATTGTAACCTTTATAGCCTGCTTTAGGCGTATCTTTGCTATCAGGGCTTTTCATGCGCACCAATGTATTCACGGCACCAATATGCCCTGCCGCCTCATCTATATCCTCAAGATATTCCATCACCTGATTCTTATGTGGAACAGTAACATTCATCCCTAAAATATTAAGTGCATAAGCTCCTTTTACCGCATCTTCCAACCCTTCCTTTTCTACCTGAAACGGCACATACACTGAATTGATTCCCATCCTCTCACTTATTCCATTATGTATTACCGGTGAAAGGGTATGTTCCACCGGATTGCCGATTAAACCAATTAATCCTGTCTTTCCATCAATTTCCATCTTAATCTCCATTCCAATATATCAATTTACTTCATACGCCTTTATCAAATTCTTTCTTTAAAAGCCCTTTTTTTCTTCGGTAACTCCACTTGACAAATCTCTCCGGAATTCTTTTTAATACAATCTGTATTTCCTCTCTGGGATCAATGGGATCCAACAAAATACTGAAAAGACCTGTCCTCTTTGCTCCCCAGATATCCGTAAAAATCTGGTCTCCCACAAATAAAGTATTGGAAACATCTGTGCCAAGCGCCTCCATTGCCTTTTCATATCCCTTACGGAGCGGTTTGCCTGCTTTATAGATATACTGTACCTGAACCGGCTCATTAAAGGAGGCAACCCGTTCCCTGTCATTATTGGATAACAGGCAAATCCGGTAACCCAATTTCTTTAAGTACGCAATAAATGCGGCTGCACCCTCATCCGCCGGAGCATCATGGGGAACCAGTGTATTGTCGATATCAAAAATAACTCCCCGGTATCCCTGCTTATAATATGCCTTAAAGGGAACATCCTCTTTCTTATAATAATACCTGTCCGGATATAAATTACGCATGTTTTGTACCTCACACCCCGCTTCTGTTCCTGGTAAAAAAGTCCCTTAAGCTATAAAATGAATATATACATGATAACACATGCTATATACACAATGCAAATATTTTAAGCATTTGTGGCACAAAATATACCTTTTTAGTGCACAAAACAGATGCCGGGGCATTAGCCCTGGCACCTGTTTTTACTGTCTGTATCAGACAAATAATACTTAAGGAAATCCTAAGTTAAATCATTCAAAGGAGGAGCATTTCTTTTTGCCTTTAATTCGAATTTGACATCGGGATATGTCCATGTCTTGGTTTCCGGATCAAATGACGGTTCAAAATCAATAGTTAATCCCAAACCTTCCACCTCTTTATATACATCCCCCTCTTTTATTATGACCTTTACATCCTGAGGCTCTTCATCATTAATTGTTATTTTGTAACTGGTAAGGACATTCTGGTCTAACATTATGGTATATTTTCCGCGCGGATACTTTTCTAAAATCTTTTCGTTTGGCGGAACCTTAGGGTCATTTTCAGGGTCATTTATATAATTGAATGACTGGGCAAAAATACTCTCCTCTGTAAGATCCCTGTATACTGCAAACTCTCCATATTTATCCAGTTCCTTCATCTCATTATCAACTGAAGCTGTACACACTTTAATTTCGCCGGTAAGCAACTCTACATAAGTATTTACTATCGCCTCCTGATGCGTTTTCTGGCTCTCAATCTTTTGTCCATTTCCATTCACATCCATATATGAATCATAAGATGCTGTTGCGGAAAAATTAATACATTTTTCATCCCCTGTTCCTGAACTTTCATAATCATCATAAGCTTTGACTGAGGTGTCGTACTGTAGACCTGAAATTGAAACAGATTCTCCCTGGACAAGATCCAGATTTTTAAAATAATCCATTACTGCCTGAACCTCAGCCGCCGTAGGATTGTTTGGATCCGCAAATTCAAATTCCTTGGTCCGGGCAGAGTCCGTATTTCCGTCTTTATCTTTTACGGTAACTATCAGCTTATTGTCCTTAAGACTGGTGCCTTCCGTTAATTCAAAGCCTTCTGCTCCAACCACATTGCCAAAATTATCTTTAAATGTAACATTTGTATTGATTGTCAGCTCCCTTAAGGTTGAAAAGCTATAATCCAAATCCACAAGCTCACCATAAGGAATGGCACCTGAATTGGCCTTCTCATTATTAAAGGATATGTTATCACTTGCCAGCTTAAAATTAAGTTTTCCATAGAAATTACTTCCTGCGGAACGACGCTCCATATAAAAGAAATCAAGGTTAACTACCTCTCCCTCCTTTATCCAGTCCGGATGGGCATCTTCTATATCCGGCAGGTATATCTGACCGTCCAGCTGTACATGGGCACCACCCAAATCCATAAACAGGTGTCCATTTACAAAAACATACACATCATCATCACCTGAAAAATAGAAATACTGTTTTTCAGCTCTTTTATATACAAATTTACTATTGGACGCTATAGTAAAATTGAAATTATGCCTTTTGTTATCACCGTCTGTTCCGTCAGTTTTTCGGTTCGCCAAAATACTTGAATCAAAGCTCCAGTCAGCAGGTCGTAAAGGAGAAGACCCCAAGCTCTCGGGGATAGTGGGATCTTCCCACATCCTATCCAGAATATACATATATCCTCCTGGTGCTAACTCGTCCCCTTTCGTAGTATCACTGATATCCGTACCATATGCATTTCTTATAGTCTTATCCGTTTTATTATATATTAATGGTAAATAGAGCCGTTGATACCAATTTACAAAATCACTAGGTATAACACTCGGCAAACTGCCATCATCCAAGGTAAGATACCAGTACCAGTCAACTGCTGGATTATAACGATCTATCTGATTCAGCTGCATTTCATGCAGTTTGGTCAAATCTACCATACTTGGGTAATTAGACTGATTCGAATAAGGATTTTTTACAAGTGCCCCCGTAGTCTTATCAACTAACGTATGCTTTTGGTCTGCTGCAAACTCATATGCCACTTTACCATTCTCATCAACCACCTTATGGAAAATCAGGTTTTCGTAATCATTATATGGTATATTCGTGCCTGTAGCCGAATGAGGTACAAAAAAATGGCTTGTCATAAAATATGCATAATCCATACAGGTTGTAATATGTGTCTTGCCAAGCTTGGGATCGCTTTTAAATTTTGCTTCTGACTGTTCATAAGTACCTATCTGCTGTTGTTCTACAAAATCCAACGCAATATCACCTACAGCCAGCTGTCCCGGCGCTTCCGCTGAAACATCCGCAACAGAATCCGACACCTGAATTGTTACCTCCATCTTACCCGGCCTGGAGTTACTTGATACATCCGGCCTTACATAACTATTCTTTACAATCGGAACATCATTTACCGTTATTTTAACTTTCCCTTTATAATCCTCAACACTCGTGCCATCCCCATTAGGGCTGCCGTCTCCCCTCGTAAGAGTATCTCTTACCTGATAAGTGCCTTTGAAATCTGCTGCACCTGTTCCCCCAAAGGTTTTTGAAACCGGTATGTCTGACAGCAATACTATCTCCTTCTCTAAGAGCAAATATACTGGATTTTGTGTCACACCATTATCAGGAGATTCATATACTACAGCCTTTACACCGGTATATCCTGGATATCCGTTAGTAGTATCCGATTTGTACTTATAGGCAATACTCGTATCCGGATTCTTCGGCTGCCATAAATCCTCTGGCAGTGTATCTACATAACCACTTGTAGCTGATACTAAAGCATTAGTATCTTCATTAAGAATATTAAAATGCCGAACCTGAGGACCATTGCCCCAACCGTGAATATACCTTTGCATACTCAGCGGGTTAAACTTAACACTGTCTGTAGGATCCATTCTATTTGTAACAATGCCTTGATTCATACCCAGCGCATGCTTTACACCTTCGGCAATAATCTCCAGCGTCTTTTTTTTATACTTAGGTACGCGGTAGATATTTCCATGTTCATCTTCTACCTCTGTGAGCTCATCTTCCACAAGTCCTTTTCCATTTCCCTTACCATAATAATCTCTATACAGCTCGAAAGATGTCTGACGCTGGTCTGTATCCAGACCACCATTACCGTACCAATACTCCATCAGCATATCATCTATCGGAAAATCCAAAATACGGACCGGAAATCTGATATCATCCGGATAGTCGTCAGCCTTTACAGGTGAACTGTACGGTATTGTTGTAACTGCCACAAGAACAGTCAGGGAAGCAGCTGCCATCTTCTTAAAAAACTTTCTTACTCCCATCTTACCCTCTCCTTTCCTTATTTCTTTTTGTACATCTTCTGTGGCGGCACTGTTAAGACATTAGAATTACGCAGCAATACCGTTTCCACATAATTGTATTTGTATTGATTATATCTTGAATCCATCATAAGCATATCAATAAAAACCGTATTTTTCTTTGAATCAGCTGAAAAATAACAGTCTGAAAAGTTTTTTGTCAGAAGTCCGTCTTCACCTGTCTTTGCACTTACTTTGCTAACTGCCTCGTTATAGCCATCACTCGATAGAGTTCCCAACTCAGACATTTCACCTCTTGCCATATATATTTCTTTATCTTTAAAATAGTAGATAACATATGCCTCTGATTCAGAACCGGAAACCTTCTTCTGGTATCTGAGATAAATATATTCGGGTTTTACATAAAGGAGCTCACCTGCATTTTTTGTAAGACACCGGAAAGACTGCACAGATGTCCCCCCATCCAAATAAGCCGCTCCAGAAGTACCATCAACAAGCAGAGTATAATTAATATCGTCTAAGATAATCTTTTTATCTGTGCTTCCGGGCAAATAATTAGGAAAATTATCAACTACCAATTCCCCTGTAAGGCTTCCTTCAGGACTTTCAGTTCTCTTTTTTCTTTTATCAACAAGCTGGTTATCGAGCTTATAAGTCTTTTTATCCTTTGTACCTACTCTTATATAAGTTGCCTGCGCAAGAGAGTCTGCCATCTGTTCCCCAACCTCCATGGCTTCAGTCTGAAGGTTCAGATTTCTTTTTGTCTTATTCAAGGCCCCGGATGATGTACTCATAAACTGAACTACTGAAACCAAAATTATTGATAATATAGTCATGGCAACTAATAATTCAATCAAAGAGAATCCTTTATTAATCTTCTTTTGAGCTTCCAATTGTTCCACCCCCCTTACTTAACATAATTCTTCCCTGACACCGGATCCAAATAAATTGTAGCATACAGCTTAGCGGAACTCGCTTTTGTCCCTGCATACAATTTATATGAACCGCCGCCATATCTTGTAGAACCATACGATTTTATAAACTGAATTACCATTGTACCACCTGGAAATTCCTGGGCTGGGTCAGAAGAATCATATTCAATCTTCACAATTTCCTTCGGCAGTACAGCGTCGCAGTTTGCAGCCACATCAGGATCCAATGCAGCGCCGGAAGCATCTAATACATTGGCACCATCAACATATCCCGTCATAAGTA
>JAIDHZ010000383.1 GCA_029052995.1 Lachnospiraceae bacterium
ACACTACAACTGCTATTGACCGCTATGCCCTTGCCCAGCTTCAGATGCTATGTGATAACGAAGTATCAAAGGGCTGTAAAATTCGTGTTATGCCGGATGTTCATCCCGGCAAAGTTTGCACTATCGGTCTTACTACTACAATAGGCGATAAAATCATGCCGAACCTGATTGGACTAGACATCGGCTGCGGTATAACTCTCGCCGAAATCAAATCTAAAAAAGTTGAATTTAAGCGACTGGACACGATCATCCGGGAACACATTCCCTCTGGCTTTGCCATTCGAAAAAAAGCACACCGCTTTAGTGAAGCCTTTGATCTGGGAAGACTTTCCTGTTATCCGAATATCAACGAGGAAAAAGCCTTATTAAGTCTTGGCACTTTAGGCAGTGGAAATCATTTTATTGAACTGGATAAAGATGATGAGGGGAATCTATATGCTGTAATTCATTCCGGGAGCCGCCGTCTCGGCAAAGAAGTAACAGAATACTATCTGCGAGAAGGGCATAAAGTTTTAAAGGCAAATCACGTTTCTGTTCCCTATGAGCTCACCTACCTGACGGGTGATTTAATGGAACGGTATCTCCATGATTTACAAATCGTTCAGGAATTTGCCACATTAAACCGGGAGATTATATTAGATGAACTATCAAGAAACATGAAATGGAAGCTGACCGAAACCATCTCCTGCATCCACAATTATGTGGATAACAGTCAAAAAGAGAGACTTCTTAGAAAAGGGGCCATTTCTGCCAAAAAGGATGAACCGGTAATCATTCCGATCAATATGAGAGACGGCATTCTCTTAGGCAGAGGACTTGGCAATTCTGACTGGAATTACTCTGCTCCCCACGGTGCAGGGCGGATTATGAACCGGGAAACCGTAAAAAGCCGGCACACCGTATCCGAATTTAAATCACAGATGAAAGGAATTTATTCCTCCTGCATTGGAAAAGATACACTGGATGAAGCACCCTTTGCCTACCGCAGCATAGAGGAAATTATAGACGTCATACAGGACACAGTTACCATCACAAAGATAATTAAGCCTGTCTATAATTACAAGGCCGGGAAAGAATAGTAAATCCATATCAAGCAATTAAAAGAAGCAAAACAGGAATTACGCATATTAAAATCTGCTTTGCAAAATCACCTAACAAGAAAGAAGGAATCATTATGGCAAAACTTAGGGAAACACCCTGTAAATATTATATATCCTACGGGCAGTGTAAAAAGGGACGAAATGCCTGCCACAACAAATACTGCCAGCACTGCGACAAATACTGTCCCCGCGCCAAGGTACGGCACTTAAATAAAAAGAAACAGTATAATGAAAAAATGAGAAAGCAAGATTACGAATAAAGGAGAAGCCTTATGAATTTACCGCTTACCGTTACACAAAACCAATTATTGGATATTTTACTAAACATTTCACCGGTGCGCCCTGTATTTATCTGGGGTGCGCCGGGCATCGGAAAATCTGCACTGGTAGAGAAATTTTCCAGAGAGATTGGTCTTTCATGCGTATCACTACTGGGAAGCCAGTTAGCTCCGGAGGATATCATTGGTATTCCGCAAATCAAAGGGGAAACCTCTGAATTTCTTCCCCCTAAAATGATTGCCAAAAAAGAACCCTATGTTCTGTTCTTAGATGAGTTAAATGCCTGCTCCCAGGAGGTACAAAAGGCATTTTACAGTTTAATCCATGAACGCAGGATCGGCGAATACCATCTTCCAAAGGGAAGTATCGTCATTGGTGCCGGCAACCGGACACAGGATGGTGCTATTGTAAAAACCATGTCTTCTGCCCTGATTAACCGGATGTTTCATGTCCAGTTAAAAGCTGACCATACCGAGTGGCTGACATGGGCGTATGAAAATGAAATCCATCCCTGGATAACAGATTACATAACCCAGAGACCTGACCATTTATTCAGTGAACCGCCAAAGACAGAGGAGCCTTACTCTACTCCCCGCTCCTGGCACATGTTAAGCGATGCCTTAACAGAATTTGGTGCCGGTAAAAAGGAATTACCGGAAGAGACTCTTCGCATGCTTGCTTATGGCTGTATTTCCGCAAACCATGCAGGAATGTTTATTGCTTATACAAAACAGCTTTCTAACCGACATTTACTAAGCGACATCATAAAGGGCGAAGCAAAATGGCCGGCCAGACCGGAAGAACGGGATATACTGTACTTTCTTGCACAATCCTTCCGCGGACAGCTCCTGCACGAGCTGCCGGCAAACAAACAGAAAATGAATCAGAATGCACAATTTCTGGCACATCGCGCCAAAGCATTGATAAAAGAACTGTCCGTTATCAACTACGAAATCGCACAAATGGTTGTATCCGCAGAAGATAATAAAGTACTGCCGGACTGGTTTATGGTGGAGATTGTGAGAGACCTGCCCCGACTGATGGAAAATTAAGCGTTACCGTACAAAACCTATTGTGTCTCGTACCGGTGACTTTGGGGTAAACACACCAATACATTAAACTATAGCCATTGAAATAATTTGCGAAAGGAGTTGTCGGGAAATGACAGTTCTAACACAGGGAGTCAGTGACTCGAAATGAGTCAACGCCAGTTTTGCAATTCACTAATGGAAAGTAAAGAAAAAGGATTGGTACAGAAATGTCTAAACAAAATAAAAAGAATGATAAGAAAAACAGAATCACAGCAGAAGAGGAAAATTTAAATGCAGGTCTTACTCTGATTAACCGTCATCCTCTGTTTTCCCAGTTACGTGGATATATAGAAATACAAAACAGAAAACAATTAGGAAGAAATAGTGCCGCATTGACAGACGTAAACGGTTACATATTTTTAAACAAGGATTTACTGCTGTCACCGGAAAAATGGGCATACGCTATTGCACACGGTCTGCTTCATCTCGCCTTCGGTCACTTTGATGCGGAAAAAATGCCAGGATACCTGCAAGAAGAGGGAAACGGTTCCACGACAAAAAAAGTACAGTGCAACACCCTGCTTTGGAATATGGCATGTGACATCTATATTGCTAAATTTCTGTCAGATATTAAATTGGGCAAACCGATTTATGATGCATGGTCGCCTGCTGATTTTTCAGGAAAACTGACCGATGAGATAAAAATCTATGAGCATCTGACCGAGCACAGCAATTTCCCTTTTTATTATGGCACTGCCGAACCACATTCCATGGATATGATTGGACTGGATATGCCACTAACTTACCAAAAGGGCTATTACAAGTACAATCTCTTTGCCTCCCGGTTTGCTTACGCACTGGCATATTCCGTATCCAATGTAATCAGCAATGCCGGTGGACACGGCGACGCCTCCTCACATTCTTCCACTCCTGCCGCTAAAGCTGCACAGTGGTTTATCAGCCACTATCCGCTTCTCGGCGGACTGGCTTCTGCCTTTCAGATTATTGAGGATTACCGCATCTGTAATCAATATGATATTCAAGTTGCCGCCGTAGATGCCACCTTGGGAGAAATCTATGTAAATCCCACTGCCAGTCTTTCCGAACAGGAGCTTCGCTTTGTTTTGGCACATGAATATCTACATGCCGGTTTAGGACACCGTGACCGCCGTAAAGGGCGTGACCACTATTTATGGAATGTAGCATGTGATTATGTGATAAATGGCTGGCTACACGATATGCAGATAGGAACCATGCCGGAAACCGGACTTTTATACGATGAAAAATTAAAGGATATGTCTGCGGAGTCTATTTACGATATGATGATTACAGATTTACGGAAATATTCCAAGCTGGATACCTTTCGGGGATATGGCAAAGGAGATATTTTAGACGCTCCCCTCGGAAACAGGGGACGTACAGTCGAAAATCCCTTTGTTCATAACGGTCTTCCCGATAAAAGTTCTATCTCCTTAGACGACTTTTATAAACACGCACTGATGCAGGGACTGGAATATCATGTAGGCAACGAAAGAGGTACCATTCCATCCGGTCTGATTGAGGAAATCCGTGCTCTCGCCATGCCCCCAATTCCGTGGGATGTGAAGCTGGCGAAATGGTTTGACTGCTATTTTGCCCCATTAGAAAAGAAGCGTACTTATGCAAGACCAAGTCGCAGGCAAAGCTCTTCACCGGATATTCCCCGTCCAAGGTGTGTCCCTGATGACATTTTGGCAGACAGCCGAACCTTCGGTGTGATTATTGATACTTCCGGTTCTATGTCCGCTAAGGAAATCGGCATGGCGCTGGGCTCTATCGCCAGTTATGCCATTGCAAAGGAGGTTCCCTTTGCCCGGGTTATCTTCTGCGATGCAGCGGCCTATGATGCCGGTTACCTTGCACCGGAAGATATTGCCGGCAGAGTGGAGGTAAAGGGAAGAGGCGGCACCGTACTGCAGCCCGGAATTGATTTGCTGGAACACGCAGCAGATTTTCCAAAGGATGGTCCTATCCTTATTATTACCGACGGATATATCGAGGACCGGTTATCCATCCGGCACGACCATGCCTTTCTGATACCGGAAGGCAGAAGGCTTCCGTTCCGGGCAAGGGGAGAAGTTTTTTATTATAAGATGACGGAGTGATTATTCCAAAATCAACACCTCCGCTGCAAGCAAGCGAAGGAGGAGCTTGTGTGTATTATCAACCATCGTGAACAATTAATGGAAAACATCCCTCACCAAATTAGGATTGAAAAGACAAAAGAGGGTCAGCAGGATTGATATTGACACAGGGTTTTAAGTATTTATATTGAAAATAAAAAATTTATATATTTTGGGACATTTCCCCCTTTTGCTTTGTTATATTAGTAGAAAGCTTTCAATAAAAGGAAGGAGGTGGCGACTTGGAGGAACAGTATTTTAACCGGATTGTGCAGGAATATTCTGATGTGGTATACCGGATTGCATACAGTTATTGTAAGAATAAAGAGGATGCAGAGGATATTTATCAAAATGTGTTTCTCAAGCTTTTTGATTTCTCAAAAAAATTTATAAGTGATGAACATATGAAACGCTGGCTGATCCGGGTTACTGTAAACGAATGTCATTCGCTTTATCTGTCTCCATGGAAAAAACGCAGACAGGATTGCCAGGATGTGGATTTGCTGATGGAAGAACAGACAGCAAAAGCATTTTATGTACAGGATAAATGTCAGATTGAAACGGAAGGTGGAGAAATCACCGATTTGTTAAAAAGCTTATCAAAAAAATATAGTATGGTTCTTTATCTTTACTATTATGAAGAATATTCAACAAAAGAAATTGCACGGATTCTAGGCAAAAGAGAGTCCACCATACGCACCCAGTTGATGAGAGGAAGAGATGAACTGCGACAATATATGACGAACCTGCAGGAGAAGAAAGGGCAGATGGTGAAAGGAGACGGGAAAGATGGGAGAAAAAGAATATTATGTTAACCAAATGCAGGAACTGTATGTTTCAGATAAAGTAAAAAACCGAGTTTTGGAACGTACCGTTCAGAAAAAAGGAAACTACAAGAGAAAATATTTATACAAATGGGGGATGCCGGCAGTGGGAATAGCAGCAGTATTGGTGCTTTTTGTAATTCCTTCTCCATTAAGCATTCAGGTAAAGGCATACTGCCAGCTTGCTGTCTATCATATTAATCAGATGATTTACGGTGCTCATGAGGATGTATCAGATTATATCACAGGTATTGTGCAGACGGATTCAGACGGGGATTTGTCTCTTCAGCTAAATGAGGTATTGTTAGATGGAGATCATTTGATTTTTGATTATACGGTATCCAGTAAGATTCCCAGATTTTTCACAATGGAAGAAAAGGCAGGGGAAAAATATGAAGGATATTTTGATATAGGAGTCGAAAAGATTACAATTAATGGAAGGGATAAGGTATATCAAGAAGAGGAAATATTATTTGATGGATTTTACGAAGACAGTTCAGACTCACGTACTTATCCGGTGATGGGAGAGTATTGTCTGCATGATTTTGCAGATGTTTTGCAAAATCCGGATGAGCTACTGGAAGTACAGTTAGAAGTGGTGGCAAGAAATGATGAAACAGACGATATCAGGCACTTTTCTTATGCATTCACAGTGGAAAACCGAAATCTTCAATTGGAGACAAAGGAGATTTTGATGAACCAGACGATAGAGCAGGATGGAGTTACATTTACTTTTGAAAAAATGTGTATCAATACTCACAGCCAAAGAGTGTATTTTCACGTAGACGGGTTAGAGGATTCTGCATTTCGGCAGAGTTCAGACTGGGAGAATGAAAGCTATTCCTTTGGAATAAAAGGGATTGATAATCAGGGAAATAAGGTCTTTGCAGGGATAGAGGAGATTATAGACAGTTATGGCTATTTTGAACTGATATCTTACAGTGATACAGCGGGATTAAATCCTGCAGCAGCGTATTATGATTTTCAGGTAGACTACATATGGACAGACCCGGATTATGTAGTTTGCGATGATGCACATGAAGGAGAATTTCATGGAAGGCTTGGGAATGCAGGAGAACAATTTAGAGTAGTATGTAAGGAAAAATAAAAAATCTTGTGTGTTATTTGTGTGCTACATGGCAAAATTTAAGGCTATCGCTGACATCCTATATCAACGATAGCCCTTAGTTTTCCTGAATTTCTTAGAACTTACCTTCCTTAGCAGCTTCCTCAATGGAAACAGCAACTGCAACGGTCATACCAACCATCGGGTTGTTACCGGCACCAATAAGACCCATCATCTCAACGTGTGCAGGAACTGATGAAGAACCGGCAAACTGTGCATCTGAATGCATACGTCCCAATGTATCTGTCATACCATAAGAAGCAGGACCTGCTGCCATGTTATCTGGATGAAGTGTACGTCCTGTACCACCTCCTGAAGCAACAGAGAAATATTTCTTACCCTGCTCTAGACATTCCTTCTTATATGTACCTGCTACTGGATGCTGGAATCTTGTCGGATTGGTTGAGTTACCGGTTATCGATACATCAACACCCTCTTTGTGCATGATTGCAACACCTTCCGGTACAGAATTTGCACCATAGCAGTTAACCTTTGCACGAAGTCCCTCTGAATAAGACTTGCGGAATACTTCCTTTACCTCATTGGTATAAGGGTCATACTCTGTCTCAACAAATGTAAAGCCGTTGATACGGGCAATAATCTGTGCTGCATCCTTTCCTAAACCGTTAAGAATAACTCTTAATGGCTCTTTACGGACTTTATTAGCCTTCTCAGCGATGCCAATTGCACCCTCTGCTGCTGCAAAAGACTCATGACCTGCCAAGAATGCAAAACACTTTGTCTCTTCCTCAAGCAGCATCTTACCTAAGTTACCATGTCCAAGGCCTACCTTACGGGTATCTGCTACGGAGCCCGGAATACAGAAAGCCTGAAGTCCCTCACCGATTGCAGCTGCCGCATCAGCTGCTCTCTTGCAGCCCTTCTTAATTGCGATTGCAGCACCTACTGTATATGCCCAGCATGCATTTTCAAAACAGATTGGCTGAATACCCTTAATCTGATTATATACGTCTAAACCAGCATCCTTCGTAATCTTCTCTGCTTCTTCGATAGAGGAGATACCGTAGCTGCCTAACACTTCATTAATTTTATCAATTCTTCTTTCATATGATTCAAATAATGCCATTATCTCGTTACCTCCTTCAATTATTTCTCAATCTCTTTGTCTGTACGTGGATCGATTAACTTCACAGCGTCATCCACTCTTCCGTACTGACCACAAGATTTGTCATATGCAGTATTTGGATCGTCACCCTTCTTGATGAAATCTGTCATTTTGCCGAGATTAACGAACTTGTAGCCAATAATCAAATCCTCTGCATCCAAAGCTATTGCAGTAACATAACCCTCAGCCATCTCTAAGTAACGTGGTCCCTTCTTTAAGGTACCATACATTGTACCAACCTGTGAACGCAAACCTTTACCTAAATCCTCAAGACCTGCACCTACCGGAAGACCATCCTCAGAAAATGCACTCTGTGTACGTCCATATACGATCTGAAGGAATAATTCTCTCATTGCTGTGTTAATTGCATCACAAACCAAATCTGTGTTAAGCGCTTCCATAACAGTTAAGCCCGGTAAAATCTCAGCCGACATAGCTGCTGAATGAGTCATACCTGAACATCCGATTGTCTCAACCAAAGCCTCCTGAATGATACCCTCTTTAACATTAAGGGTAAGCTTGCAGGCACCCTGCTGTGGTGCACACCAACCAATACCATGTGTTAACCCGGAGATATCCTTAACTTCCTTTGCCTGTACCCATTTTGCCTCTTCGGGAATTGGTGCACAGCCATGATGCACACCCTGAGCAACCGGGCACATGTTTTCTACTTCTTGTGAATAAATCATGTTGAAACTCCTTTCATAATGTAAAAATTATCGGCATTTACAGTATGTATCTGACTGCCGTATTTAGATACATTTTCTCACATATTGTCAAAAAAATCTAGTCCTATTTTCGTTTAATAAGCAAATCATATTCAAAACGCAAAAAAAGAGATTATCCCCAAAAAGATAATCTCCGTGAAAGAGCTAATATAATAAACTAAAAGCCATTTTCCCCTATGCTGAAAGATGAAAGAATAAATAAGATTATTCTTCCTCTTCCTCATCCCTTTCCACCTCTGCAATTGCATTTTTGTGCATTGGGATACGGCAGTTCTTATTATTACCGAATTCAACAATTACCGTGTCATCTACAACATCTAATACTACACCATAAAACCCACCGGTTGTCATGATATTATCACCGGGTTTTACTGAATTACGCAGCTCATCCATTTGCTTCTGCTGTTTCTTCTGCGGTCTGAATAAAAGAAAATAAATAATCGCAACCCAAAATATTAACATAACAATTGTTGGAACAATTGAAACACCTGCCGGTACTTCAGCCGTAGTGCCTGAATTTAAAAACATTGATAACATAATTATAACTCCTTTGTCATTTATTAGTGGCAAACCCTTCTAAACGCATTCTCTTATATTCCGAATATCGTTCTTCCTCGATTGCCTTACGAACCTCACACATCATATTATTATAAAAATACAAATTATGCAAGACACAAAGTCGCATTCCTAACATTTCTTTTGCTTTTAACAAATGCCTGATATATGCTCTTGAGTAACTTCGGCATGCCGGACAACTACATTCTTCCGAAATTGGTTTACTGTCCAGCTCATACTTTGCATTAAACAAATTCAGCTTGCCCTGGTTGGTATACACATGCCCATGCCGCCCATTCCTGCTCGGATATACGCAGTCAAAGAAATCCACACCTCTGTCCACTGCCTCCAAAATATTGGCAGGCGTGCCGACCCCCATCAGGTAAGTTGGCTTATTCTCAGGTAAATATGGCACAGTTTTCTCAATTACATGATACATTTCCTCATGGGATTCCCCGACTGCAAGACCACCAATCGCATAGCCGTCCAAATCCATGTCTGCTATGGTTTTTGCGTGTTCAATCCTGATATCATCAAAAGTCCCACCCTGGTTAATCCCGAAAAGCAGCTGATTTTTATTGATGGTATCCTCCAAAGAATT
Source organism: Lachnospiraceae bacterium (assembly GCA_029052995.1). Lineage (GTDB taxonomy): Bacteria > Bacillota > Clostridia > Lachnospirales > Lachnospiraceae > CAG-590. Next base: position 9,533 of record JAIDHZ010000383.1, read on the forward strand.
CAGCCTTGCCATCTCCTTCTTACAACGTGCAAGCCATCTTGTTGTCCGTTCCACCGAATTAGAAATGTAGTCCTTTTCCGCTGTGCTTGGAGCACACTCATCAAATGCCATAGCGATTGTGGATGCAAGATTGGACTGAATCTGCATACTCTCCTCCGGTCCCATAAAAATCTTTCTTCCGTCAATATGGGAATTAAAATATACTCCCTCTTCCTTGATTTTGCGAAGCCCAGCTAAAGAAAACACCTGAAATCCCCCAGAATCCGTCAAAATAGGTTTATCCCAGTTCATAAATCTGTGAAGTCCCCCAAGCTGTTTTACAATATGATCCCCGGGTCTCACATGCAAATGATAGGTATTGGAAAGCTCTACCTGGGTTCCAATCTCTTGTAAGTCCGTAGAAGCCACTGCACCTTTTATTGCCGCTGCAGTCCCCACATTCATAAACACCGGTGTGTCTATAGTGCCGTGCACAGTCCTAAAAGCTGCACGCTTCGCATTGCCGTCCTTCTTTATAATCTGATACATACCATTCCTCTCAATCTTCTAATATACCAATTATCCAATCCACGCACTATATTACCTTAAAATACATAAAATGTAAACGAATTATATTAAAATTATCACCGATTACTTTCTACACCTATTACATCACCTTATATATCCATTCCAAACATGCCTTCAAAATGTTCCCATACGCTCTACAGTTTTCCGGCATTTTTTCCGAAATATTAATTGGTTAGATTTGGTTTTTAGAACATGGAGGTTCGCACACTTTCTTTACATTGTTTTTAGACAATGTACAAAATGGTTAGACTGGAATACATTTTTGAAAGGGTGAAGAACATGAAAATTGATTCAGGCACAGTTAATATGAACTCAGGGAGGTTCTACACAAATAGTACGGAATATACACAGGATGTCACATCCACACAGGTTGGAACCGGCACTACGAATTATACAGGCACATCTTTCCTAATGTCCTATTTTGAAATCAGTGGAAGCCGCTTATCAAATGCATCTCCACAGTACGACCGGTTTTCAAGATCGTCAGAAGACCAGCAGCAGGATGCCCTGCCTTCAGATTTATATTCAAATCGTTTTGGAAGCAGTGCAAATATTATGGATGTCCGAAATACCATAGCCAAATTCCACGAACAGCTAATCAAACGTCTGGAGGAATTTATGGAACAGATACGCAATCAATTGCTGGGATATGGAAATTCAAGCGGAACTTATGGCGGTTCTGTTATAGATTTAACCACAACAAGCCAGCCCGGCACGCTTTGGACACGGGAAATTTCCCAAAGTGTTACATACAGTGAAGCAGAAACTACCAGCTTTTCTACCACAGGTTCTGTTAAAACAGCAGATGGACGTTCCATTAATTTTAATATTTCCATGGAAATGAGCCGGGAATTTACCGAGACAGCGAAAACTTATTCCTCAGAAACACAGTATATTTTAACAGACCCCCTTGTCGTTCGGTTGAATAATGCTCCCGAAACCATAAGTGACCAAAAATGGTTTTTTGACATTGACGGCGATGGCACAAAGGAAGAAATCTCACAGCTTGCTGAAGGGAACGGATTTCTTGCTTTAGATAAAAATGGGAATGGCATCATTGATGACGGAAGCGAATTGTTCTGAACAAAATCCGGTAATGGTTTTCGTGATTTATCTGCTTATGACGAAGATGGGAATGGGTGGATTGACGAAAACGA
>JAIDHZ010000384.1 GCA_029052995.1 Lachnospiraceae bacterium
CTCCCCAAATGTAAGCATCTGAAACAAACTTCAAAAATATTTTTAAAAAGGCAAACATGCTTGTGCATGTTGTTATTAAAAATTAGTTATACAATATCTGTATGTTTGAATTATGCTTTAACAGTAACGTTTACTGCCTGTGCACCCTTGGCACCATGCTCAATATCAAATGTTACAGTCTGACCTTCATCCAAAGTCTTGAATCCGTCTGCAACAATACCAGAAAAATGTACGAATACATCCTCGCCAGTCTCACTGTTAGTGATGAAACCAAATCCCTTCGTTGAATTGAACCATTTTACTGTACCTTCGTTCATGAAAAAGTACCTCCTTATTATTAATTGTATCATAGAGGTAATGTGAATACCAAAACATAGCGAGAAGTGTTGGTATCGTTAACGCTTTATAAATACATGCATAGTTTAACATCATTAAAAATGGAAGTCAATGCTAATTGTACAAAAAGTACAAATTATTTTACTTTTTTCTGTCTAATTGCAAAGGTAAATTAAGAGGAGTGGAAAATTGACAGGAAAATATCATTTAATTGCCATTGAATGAAAGTACAATATGTTGTATACTATAAAAAGTAAATTTGTACATACTGTTGGAATAAATAATGAGATAAATAAAATGAACAGGTAAGAGGATTTGAAACAGAGGAGATTACTGATGAGAAAATATGTTACTTTAGCAGGCTTATGTATAGGTTTGGCAGTTTTGCTTTGTGGCTGCCAGAGAAAATATTATGGACTTGGCAGCCCCTTTGGAATGAGCACTTCTAAGCTTCCGGGATATAGTAATGCGGAGATTAGTGCACTTGCAGCAGACAATTATGAAAGGTTTATGCATGCCAGTTATATTATTGCTACTGACAAGTTTGGTACTGTGCACAAAGTTAAAATCAGTGCAAACATAAAAAGAAATGAATGGGATTTTTCTAATTTGGATAACAGCGGCTCATATAAGAACTATGTTGAAGCGGATGGCTCCAGAAAAAAAATTGGTGTAGATGTATCAGAGCATCAGGGGGCAATTAACTGGGAAAAGGTTGCCAGCAGGATGCATTTTGCAATTATACGCCTTGGTTATCGTGGATACGGAAAGGGAACAATTGTATTGGATAAATATTATACTTCTAATATGGAAGGAGCAGCAGCACAGGGATTGCCGGTTGGTGTCTATTTTTATTCCCAGGCGACCTCCTATGAAGAAGGCGTGGAGGAGGCTAACTTTGTGCTGGCTAATCTGGGGAGTTACCAGTTGTCTTATCCAATTATATTAGACCGTGAGGATCCGATGGTTGATGATGCCAGAACCAATGATTTGTCAGTGGAGCAGCACACCCAGGCTGCACTGGGATTTTTGGAAACAATCCGGGCAGCGGGACGACCGGTAATGATGTATTCTTATCGTATGTACTATTCGTTATATTTAGAACTGGAACAGATTTATCAATATCCGATATGGTTTGCACAGTATGCAGATGAACCGGATTGGCCTTATGAGTTTTCAATGTGGCAATATACCGAAAGCGGTGAGGTACCGGGAATTTCAGGTCCGGTTGATTTGAATATACAGATGATGGAATTGCAGTAAATGTTTGTTCATAAAGAATTAATCAAAAACAGGGATTTTTGTTAAAAACGAAAATCCCTTGTTCCATTTTGAATCTCAAACAACCGCTTTGTCACGGTTTCCTTAACTCTTAAATTTGTAATATTCCCTATTTCCTTTTCAATAATTTTCATGCCAAGCCTGGCGGTTTCGGGTTTTGCGTAATCCTCTAAATACTCCTTTAATGTCATCAGTGCATTGGGCAGACAGCAGTTTTGGATTTGTCCACTCTTGCAAAGGCGCATAAAACGGTCTCCGGTACGGCCTTCCCTGTAGCAGGCGGTACAGAAGCTTGGAATATAATCCATTTCCATAAGCCAGCGCACAACTTCATCTAGGGTACGATTGTCGGCTACGTCAAACTGTGAAGAATCCTCGTCCTTTGCCTCCGGTTCATAGTAGCCGCCTACAGAGGTTTTAGAACCACCGCTGATTTGGGAAATGCCAAGATGCAGTACCTTTTCACGACAGGACTTGTTCTCTCTTGTGGAAACAATCATGCCGGTATAAGGAACTGCAATGCGAATGCAGGCAACCAGCTTTGCAAAGGTATCATCATCAATGCCATTGTCAAAGGTGTCCGGGTCAATATCGTCAGCACGGCGGACTCTTGGAACACTGATGGTGTGTGGTCCCACGCCGTGAACGGCCTCTAAATGTTCTGCATGCATTAAGAGACCGGCAAATTCATATCGGTATAGTTCCAGTCCGAATAATACACCCAGTCCTACGTCATCAATACCGCCTTCCATTGCCCGGTCCATGGCTTCCGTATGGTATGCATAATCGTGTTTGGGTCCGGTCGGATGAAGTTTTTCGTAGCTTTCCTTGTGATAGGTTTCCTGAAACAAAATATAGGTGCCGATGCCGGCCTCCTTCAGTTTGCGGTAATTTTCCACTGTAGTGGCGGCAATATTGACATTTACCCTGCGGATGTCGCCGTTTTTATGGTGGACAGAATAAATGGTATCAATACATTCTAATATGTATTCAATCGGATTATTCACAGGATCTTCACCTGCCTCGATTGCTAACCGTTTGTGTCCCATATCCTGTAGGGCAATGACCTCTTTGCGGATTTCCTCCTGGGTCAGTTTCTTTCTTGGAATATGTTTGTTGGTGGCATGGTATGGGCAGTACAGACAGCCGTTGACACAATAGTTGGAGAGATATAAAGGGGCAAACATCACGATACGGTTGCCGTAAAAATCCTTTTTGATTTGCTCTGCCAAAGCAAAAATCTCCTCATTTAATGCCTCATCCTCACACATCAGTAATACGGAGGCATCCCTGTGGGAAAGCCCTTTGCGTGCCTTTGCTTTTTCAATAATTTCCTTGATGAGTTTCCTGTCGTCTTTATGCTGTTCACTATATGCTAGTGTATCAAGTATTTCCTGATGGTCGATGAACTCCTCGGCCTTTAATGAACCTGAATTGTACATTGGTAACGCCTCTTTTCTATCCTGATATTTTGCGAGTGCCGCTATGCAGAGCCATTCTCGAAAATCGTGTGGATTTTCTTGGTGTGAGGCTCTTGTCAAATGTTAAACAGTTACATTTTGGTACATTTTTTTGATATTTCTCTTCTTTCCGAATAAACAGTGGCATGGTGGAATTGGAGCAATAATAATCCACGCAAGACTGAAAAAACATATAAACATAAGACGATTACAAAATATAAAGCCTGGCAAGTTGTCCAAGATTATCCGCAATGCCTATATGGGGAAATGCCGAAAACTCAGCAGCAGACGTTGTTCCTGTTGTGACGGCAGCAAAATCAACACCTGCATTTTGAGCTGTCTCGGCATCAATCAGGCTGTCACCCACATATAGTACCTGTGAAACAAAACTGTCATTTGTCAGCAGCATTACCATAGACAGTAATCCCTGCGGATTGGGCTTTTCTATCTTTACATTGTCAGAGCCAATAATCCCGTCAATGTAATCCGTCATGCCGCATTTTGCTAAAATTCCCTCGATGCGGTGGCGGTATTTTGTTGTGACAATGCCGGTTTTGATATGCTGTCTTTTAAGCTCTTTCAGCAGAAAAACTGCCTCCGGGTACATGGTGGCAGATGCGGTCATAACTTTATCGGCTTTTTCCTTAAAAAGCCGGGCGAAGTGGTCAGCCTCTTGTTTGCTTTCGTCCCCTGTCAGGAAAGCATAGGTTTTTGTCAGCGACATTCCGATGGTCTTCCGCATTTGTTCTCTGTCCGGCACTGACTGCCCTATTTGTGACAGGGCATAAGAAATGCTTTCTATGATTCCCTCAGTGGTATCTCCTAAAGTATAGTCAAAGTCAAAAATGACTGTGCTGTATTTCATCATAAAATCCTCTCTAATATGTGATATGGATAGTAGCCCACATTTCAAAATACACTAGGTGTGTCCCCTCTGTCTGTCACAATCTGAAATCCAATTTGTGCCATTCGTTCCTTCAGGCTGCTGATGCTTTCCGCTGCCTCCGCTTCGGTGCAGCTTTTGTTGTCATAAAGGCTGTAATCCTTCCTTACATGCGCTGGGGACAAATTAGGCATCACCACATTGGCACCGGCGAGAATCCCTAAATCTCTGCCCTCAGGATGAATGGTTGCAAGGGCGGTTGTGGCAGGGAGTAAAAGTGTGGGCTGCATCAGCCGGAGTATACTTATCAGTAAAAGGGTCAACTCTAATGTGCCGTTTGCACAGCCGGAAAAAGGGGTATCCCTGTGGGAGATAAATGGTCCGATGCCCACCATGTGAGGCTTAAATGCCTGAATAAATAAAAGGTCTTTTGCCAAATGCTCCGGCGTTTGGAAAGGAGAGCCCACCATAAAGCCGCAGCCTGTCTGATAGCCGATTTCCTTAAGGTCTTTAAGGCATTGCATCCGGTTTTTGTAGGACATAGAAGCCGGGTGAAGTTTTACGTAATGTGCAGCATCAGCGGTTTCGTGCCGCAGAAGATACCGGCTGGCACCGGCGTCAAAAAGCCTCTTGTAGCTTTCCATGGAACGTTCACCGATAGAAAGGGTGATGGCACAGTCCGGGAAACGCCAGTGAATGGCGGACACAATGGCAGCTAATTGTTCATCTTGAAAGTAAGGGTCCTCTCCGCTTTGCAGGACAAAGGTGCGGAAACCTGACTGGTATCCTTTTTGGCAGCAGGAAAGGATGTCCTCGGCGGTCAGCCGGTAGCGGCAAAGTGCTTGGTTTCCACAGCGTATGCCGCAATAATAACAGTTGTTCTTACAGTAATTGGAAAATTCGATTAATCCCCGAATGTAGATGCGGTTACCAAAATACTGTTTTCGCTCCCTGTCGGCAGGCAGGGACAGTTCGTTTCGCAGCTCCACGGAATTTCCTTCTATAATAGCCACAAACTCCTCTTGCCCAAGGGGTCTGTGGCTTACTAATTTGTCAATTGCCGTTGTCAAAATTGTGTTCATTCTCTGCGATTACCTTTTCAATTCGTTCTTTTACCATGGCAGCGATTTCAGAAGTTTTCATACCCTGATATTCTTCATACAGGATGGGTGGCAGTATATGAATCTGTACATCCACTTTTTGGATGGAGTTGGTGTCAAAGGGCAGGTAGCTGTCTATGATTGCAATTGGAACAATTGGGCATTTTGCCTTGGTTGCCGCTTTGAAGCTTCCGCTTTTAAACTCGCCTAACCGGTTGCCGTTTTTAGAACGGGTTCCCTCCGGAAAAATCAGAAAATTGCGGCCTTCTTTTACCTGCTTTGCCATTTCATTTATGACCTGTAACCCTTGTTTGGGGTCTTCCCTGTCCATAAAAAGTCCACCCATGGTCTGAATCAGCTTTCTAAGTAAAAATATATTGTAGGCCTCTTTTTTGATTACCACACCAAAAGGAGTGGGATTCAGATAAACAAGCCCCATAACGTCAAATAGTCCCTGGTGGTTGGGGTACATTAGATAGCCGGAGTCTGCAGGAAGATTCTCGATACCGTAACCGTGGACAGCCACATTACCCTTGTGACAGCCACGGGTTCCTATAAGCCGTATTAATTTATATTTCTTCTCTTCACTAATTGTTTCGGAAACTGCATATCTCAATAAATTAATAAATACATATGGAAGATATAAAATGTTTCTAATAAGCATGAGTGACAATCGCTTTGCCATGTTTCCCTCCTATAGCTCAACGTCCCAATAACCTTCTAAAGTTGCAAAGTAATCCTCAGGTGTTTCTGCCCGGCGGATCATTTTAGTGCTGCCATCCTCGCACAGTAAAATTTCGGAAGATTTTAATTTACCGTTATAATTATATCCCATTGCAAAGCCGTGGGCGCCTGTATCATGAATTACCAAAATATCGCCAATGTCAATTTTAGGAAGCTTGCGGTCAATTGCAAATTTATCGTTATTTTCACATAGTGAGCCGACAACGTCATACATATTGTCACAGGGATCATTCTCTTTTCCCATAACTGTAATGTGATGATAAGCACCATACATGGCAGGGCGCATCAGATTAACCGCACATGCGTCTACCCCAATATATTCCTTGTGGGTGTGCTTTTCATGAATGGCTTTCGTTATTAAATGCCCATAAGGAGCCAGCATAAAACGACCTAATTCGGTGTAAATGGCAACGTCTCCCATACCGGCAGGAATTAATATTTCCTCGTAAGCTTTTCTTACACCTTCGCCAATAGCAATAATGTCATTGGGCTCTTTGTCAGGGGTATAAGGAATGCCGATACCGCCAGATAAATTAATGAACTGAATATTAGCGCCGGTTTCTTCCTTTAGTTCCACAGCAGTTTTAAATAAGATAGCTGCCAAAGTAGGATAGTATTCATTGGTTACGGTATTGCTGGCAAGAAATGCATGCATGCCAAATTCCTCTACACCTGGATCTTATACACATCTGA